>JAIYAV010000170.1 GCA_027488855.1 Saprospiraceae bacterium | reverse complement strand
TAAAGGTTTCAACCAAATCACTTTGAAAGCTGGCGATTTGAATGCTACTGGTGTGTTGTACTACACTCTGGAAGCTGACGATTTCACTGCTACCAAGAAGATGATTATTGTTGAATAATCGATCCATAACCCCTGAATTGATTCATGGAAAGACTATGAGTTTATTCTTGGGCTGATCAAACGGAGAGGGCAGTGCTTTGGCACTGCCCTTTTCTGTTATAATTCTTATAATTTCTCTTTTTTTTTCAAATTTTCATTACCTTCGCATTGGTTTAAAGTTTCTCGTTTAGGAACTTATATAATCCCATGATATGAAACAAACTATTCAAGTACTCCTATGCTGGGCAGTGACATTCCTATGCTTAGCCCAGGGTAATGCTCAAACGCTTACCCGTATTTCTGCGAATAAAGATACCCTCCCAAGTGGCGCCAAAACCTATGTCGCCAATGTCAAAGTAGCGGGCTTCAAAAAAATCATTGGTGCATCTTTTGCTGTTGCATGGGATTCTGCCGTGATCAGTTTTGACTCCATTGGCAATTTTGGTATTCCGTTAAGCAAAAACGACCATTTTGGGTACATAAACACCAAAAATGGCGTGCTTCGCTTTTTGTGGCAGGAAGGAATTTCTGGACTAAGCGTAAAAGACAACACTACGCTGTTTTCTATTTATTTTAAAGTTATCGGGAAGCCTGGCGCTAAAAGTCCAATCTCTTTTGTAAGCATTGCAGCGTCTCCCACCTTGGAAAGAGAAATTATCGACACTACTTTCTCTACTGTAAATACACAATATACGGATGGCATTGTAGTCATCAAACCTCAAACCAGTGCAGCCGTCTTTGCTAGTGACCCTAATAAACTTCGCGTCAACAAGGCTTATCCTAACCCATTCAATACCAACCTTACATTGGAGTTCACTTTGCGTGACGCAGGTAGAATGAATATTGAAGTGGTTGATGTTCTAGGAAAAATAGTCCACACAGAAAAACGCTCTTATTTAGCCGGTAAGCAAGAGTTATTATTGCCAAAATCAGTCTTTCCATCCCCGGGCAATTACTTTGTCCGCATGTACCAGGGAACTTCATTTACTTTGCAACCAGTGATTTTTATGCAATAATCATTACTCACTTTATCCCAAATTCCGAAAAGATGAAACCGATTATTACACACCTGCTCCGTGGGGTGAAGATAGGGTCAATAGCTTTTGTATTTCTGGCCATATTCACTCCATTTCAAGCATTTTCCAACAATTCATCTGCTGTTACAGGTGATAAAAAATTACCCATTGAGATCGTCCCAGCGGATGAATCACTCATGGGATTCTCCTTGACAATTGCGAATGCAACGGTCCAAAAAGGAGGCGAGTTTTGTGCTCAAGTTAAAGTCTCAGGTTTTGTTGACATCATTGGGCTTGAGTTTTCACTTAAATTTGACTCTACCAAACTCACTTTTAAAGAAGTTAAAAACTTTAATCTCGCGGGTTTATCCGCAGGCACAATGGGCTTGCCAGGCGCGGGCAACAACCCCACTGGAACCTTAAAGGTATCCTGGCTTGACAACAACATTACTGGGGTAACCTTAGCTAATGGTACGGCTATTTTTGACATTTGCTTTACGGCCGTAAACCTGGATGCGACCACCAATCTTCGTTTTGTTTACAAAGAGGTCATCAACAAGGCCGAACAAAATGTTGCGGTAGATAATAGCGTGGCCCAACCGGTAATCACCATTGGCGCAGGGGGCAGTGGAGGAGGTGGAACAGGTGGCATTCTGGCCTTGGACATTACCGATGCAACCGCTCCAGCGGTTAATCAAGAGGTTTGTGTAAAAGTCAATGCCGTTTCTGGGTTTACCAATCTGAAGACTGCTCAATTGTCTATCAATTACAATACGACCCACCTCAATTTCGCTTCCGTCAAAAACTTTAATTTGACCGGACTGACTGCTGCTAATTTTAACTCGGCTACACCGGGCACACTGACCATGAACTGGACCAGTACAACGCCCGCCGCTGGAAATACTTTGGCCAACGGCACAGCAGTTGTTGATGTTTGTTTTACTACAAAATTGGCAGGCATTACGTCAACCCTGTCCTTTGCTTCGGGGGCACAAGTTCAAAACAAGGACAATCAGACTGTAACCTTGAATGGTACCACGGGTACGATCACGGTTACTGGAGGCTCTGGTACCACTGGCGCAGCCACTTTTGATTTGACTGATGCAACTGGTACCGTGGGCCAGGACGTATGCCAAAAGGTCAACGTAACTAATTTTACGAATCTGCTTAGTGTTGAATATACCATCACCTACAATTCCACTCAACTGGATTTTGTGTCTGTCAAAAACTTCAACTTGGCTGGATTAGCTGATGCGAATTTTAGCAAGCCTGGAGTTGGTGGTACTCCATTGGGCTCAATTAAATTGTCTTGGAATGACCCTAATGTAAACACCGGGGTAAGTGTACCCAATGGCACAGCTATTTTTGAAGTGTGTTTTAAGCCTAAAGTAAACAACGTCACTTCAACGGTTACTTTTGGTGGTACTTCTGAAGTCATCAATAAGGATCAACAACCAGTTACGTTTAGTGGCCAATCCGGTTCCATCACAGTTGGTTCAGGTGGCAGCGGTTCAACAAATTTTACACTCGATCTCACCGATGCAACGGTACCTGCAACCAATCAGGAAGTTTGTATTAAAGTGAATACGGCTGGTGGCTTCACCAACATGATTGGTTTGGAGTTTACGATCAGCTACAATACAACTCAACTAGAATTTTCAGCGGTTAAGAATTTTAACCTCAATGGCTTGACCGAAGCATCGTTTGGTTTGCCAGGAGTGGGTACGAACCCTGCTGGTAGGATCAAGGTATCTTGGAGTGACCCCAATGTAACTGGAATTACCTTGGCTAATGGCACTGCCATTTTTGATGTCTGTTTCAAAGGCAAAGTCACAAATGTTGCTTCAAACGTAACTTTTGCCACTACCCCTGCCCCCGAAGCCATCGATAAAGACAATACCCCATTGCCGTTCACGGGCCAACCTGGTACCATTACCATTGGCAGTGCCTCTAATCTGCCCGATGTAAAACTCAATGTGAGTAGCCAGTCTGGAGTAATGGCACAGGATGTATGTGTCAAAGTGAGTGTGGTGGATTTTACCAATATTTCAGCACTCGCAGGCACCATGACTTATGATGCCACCGCACTACAATTCAAAAGTGTTACCAATCTCAGCCTTGCTGGATTGACTCAAGCATCCTTTACACCTCCGGGCACAGGTGGGGTTACCGCTGGATCTTTAAAGGTCAATTGGAGCACTGCAACGGTTGGCGGGGTCACTTTGGCCAGCACGTCCAATATTTTTGATGTGTGCTTTACGCCACTAAAAACAGGCGCGTCACAAGTAAATTTTAGCACAACAGGTCTAACTGTTACCCGGTCAAACAACCTGCCTGCCGTCGTACAAACCGGCGCAGGTACAGTGACCATTGGTACGGTTACAACTTCGGATTTAACGCTAACAGTAGGTAGTGCTAGCGGCGCTACGAATAGTGATGTGTGTCTGGAGTTGACTACGTCCAATTTCAAAAACGTGATTGGAATGCAGTATGCGATCAAATTTGATCCAGCATTCCTGACCCATAAATCTTTTGACAATCTGAATGCTGGCCTACGTGGATTTTCCACAGGTAGCATCAATGCCAATAATACGACGGGCTTTATCAACCTTTCGTGGGTAGATGACCAGATTGCGGGGGTGACCTTGCCCAACAATGCAGTGATCATGCGGATGTGTTTCACCATCAAAGGAACTTCCGGATCTTCAACGGTGGGCATTGATAAAACCAAAACGATTGAATTAACCGATGTCACTGAAAAAGCCATTCCAAATCAAACCTTTAATGGTACTGTATCCATCGGAAATCCCAATGCGCCTACCATTGTTTCTCCAGCAGTAATCACCAATGTTCCTTGCTTTGGAGAAAGTAAAGGTGCCATCAATATTGAAGTGCGCAATGGAACTGCTCCTTATACCTACAAGTGGAGCAATAATGCAACAACTCAAGATCTAAGCAACCTCGCGGCTGGTTCCTATAGCGTGACGGTGACTGACGCCAGCAATGCAACCGCAGTTGGTACTTTCAATGTGACACAACCTACCGCTGCATTAGCCATTACTGGAATTACAAAAACTGATGCCAACTGTTTTGGTCAGGCCAGTGGTTCACTTGCCGCTGTAGTTACTGGTGGTACCACTCCCCTTACTTATGCCTGGAGTGGAAACCTGGCCGCTGTAGCCAATCCGACCAATGTTCCAGTAGGCAGCTATACCTTGACGGTGACCGATGCCAATGGCTGCCGGGCCGTATCTAGTCCTACCGCGGTGGGCCAACCTGCTGCTGCGCTCAATGCAAGCACTGGCACTCAGCCTGCTAAATGTGATGGAACGCCAACTGGTTCTGCAACCATTACTGCTACGGGGGGCACGGCTCCATACACCTATAAATGGGCAAACAATGCCACTACGAATCAATTGAGCAATGTTGCGGGAGGCAGTTATGCGTTTACCGTTACAGACTCGAAGAGTTGTACTTTCACCGGTTCTGTAACCGTTTCTACCGAGCAAAGTGTACGCATCACATCTATCGATCCGGTTAATTTTGACCAAAATACGACCAACGGTGCTGTGAACATTGCCATTTCTGGTGGTATCGCGCCTTACAAATTCAGTTGGGTTGGTCCGAATAACTACACTGCGACTACCGAAGACATCAGCAATTTAGGTGCTGCTGGCCAATATTGTGTAACTGTAACCGACAATACCAATTGTACAACGACCATGTGCGCCTCGATTGTGCAGCGCTTGAAAGTGAACCTAACCGTTACAGAAGCCTGCTTTGGGCAAGCCAACGGCGGTGTAAGCCTGCTGGCCACGGGTGGGGTTGCTCCTTATACGTATAAATGGAGCAACAACAACGTAACTACCCAAAACATCAGCAATGTTGCAACGGGTAACTATACGGTAACCGTAACCGATAGTCAGAACAATACCGTAACTGGAAGTGCATTGGTTCCGGCGCTGACCGAAATCAAAATCGCCCGGACAGTTACGGATGTGAATGCTCCTGGTGGCACAAATGGGGCAATTTCGCTCACGGTAACCGGAGGAAAACCAGGCTATACTTACAAATGGAGCAACAACAGTACCACTAGTAACTTGTCGGCATTGGCTGTGGGTGAGTATTGTGTGACCGTAACCGATTTGGTGGGTTGTACCGCAACAGGCTGTTTTAAAGTTGAACTGGTAGCCATTCCACTCTCCGTCACCAGCGACATTACTGGCCTCAAATGTAATGGAGAAGCGTCAGGTGCAGTTCGTTTACAAGTATTGGGTGGGGTAGGGCCTTACGCTTTAGCCTTCAACAATGGACAACCAGAGAACCTTGCCCTAGGCGCATTTGAGCGTAAAAATCTGGCGGCAGGTACTTATACTTACAAAGTAACCGATTCAAGAAATACGGTATTTGATGGATCGCTTACAGTAGGCCAACCTGATCCCCTGGTCATTTCTTCCTTTGCAGTTCGTCACGATTCCGAAGATCCTGGCTGTACAGGGAGCATTGCACTGTCGATTACTGGTGGAACTCCTGGCTACCAGGTTTCCTGGAATTCACCAAACGTGGGTTTCCAAATCATCAACCTGTGTGAGGGCAATTTTGTGCCATCTGTTATTGATGCCAATGGTTGCCGCAAAACATTCGCACCGATTCCTTTGACAACCTTCACCGTGAGTGCAGCGATTGTCAATACCAGCTGCCCCGATGATGACAATGGTGGTGTAAACGTCACCGTTCTTGGAGGATCAACACCGTATCGTTATGCCTGGTTGAGTGCCAGAGGGGACACCATTTCCAAAACTAAAGATTTGGGCAATGTTGCCGCTGGGGCGTACCGTTTTGTGGTTAGAGAAAATTCGGGTTTGCGCCTTGAAAAACAATATACCGTTACTACTGCTTCGAAATTGACCGCGAATATTCAAATTTTATCCAGCTTCAATGGCTTTGCAGTAAGCTGCGCCACTGCCAAAGATGGTTCGGTTCGTGCTACGGGTGCCAACGGTGGCGGTGCACCAACTTACGTGTATGAATGGTCTTTGAAAGGAAACCTGATTGCTTCTACTTCCGTACTCAACAATGCCACAGTAGGCCTATATAAGGTACGCATCACGGATGGCCTGGGTTGTAGCGTAGAGGAAGAAGTAGAATTGAAAGCACCAGATGCTTTGAATGTGAGTGCCTTTGTTACCGATGTATCCTGTATCGGGAGCCGGGATGGTGAACTTGCTGCAGAAGTAGAAGGAGGCCTGGCTGGAGGGAAATTTACCTACGCTTGGAGCAACGGACGTAGCACTCCCCGGATTACTGGCTTGACCAAAGGGGCCTATGCCATTACCATTACCGACAAGAACAATTGTACCGTGACCAAATCCTTTGAAATAAAGGAACCAAACGCAATTACTGTACAAATCCAGAGCATCAATGCAACCGAAGGTTGTAATGGTCAGGTATTGGCTTTGGCTAAGGGAGGAGTTAAGCCCTACACTTACCGCTGGAATGCGCCGGTTACCAGTGGGGATTCGATTGTAAAAAGCCTTTGTCCCGGAGAGTACTTCGTACAGATTACCGATTCAAGAGGTTGTAAATCAACCCCTGATGTGAGCGCCATTGAAGTAAAAGACCGCCGTTTGCCCTGTCTGGACATTCGCTCGGTTATTTCTCCAGATGGAGATGGTTCGAACGAAACCTTCCTGATCAATTGCATTCAGGAATTTGCTGACAACAAAATTTTTATCTACAACCGTTGGGGGCAACTCGTTTACCAGGCTCAAAACTACAACAACGACTGGAATGGTACCACCCAAAGCGGAGAGCTACTCCCAGAAGGTGCCTACTACTACATTTTGGACTATAAGAACGCCGATGGCAAAGAGATACAGGCAAAAGGGTCAATTACGCTGCTAAGAGAAAAATAAGCAAGCTTTTTGTATCGGGGCAGCATCCCAATGACTGCCCCGATACTTAGTAGTTGGGCAAAAATAAGTGTTCATTTTTTCTGAGCCCAAGGATTAGATAAGAAACTTAAAATGAACCGTTTACTTATCTAATCTTTGGGTAAAATGAAATACTTATTTTTTTATCGCCCCTTAACAATATTCCATGAACCATCAACCGATTTTAGCCATGAAAAAATTGTTACATCTTATATTGTTGCTGTTGCCAACAGCTTTACTTTGGGCTCAGGATGAAGCCATTTTTACGCACTACAACCTGGCGCCAATTTTGATCAACCCGGCTGCTGCTGGTTTTGAAGAAACCCACCAAATTCAGTTCAATGCACGCGGCCAATGGATTGGATTCCCCGATGCACCCAAAAATGTAGGCGTGCAATACCACGGCCCAATGGGCAATACTTTTGGTTTTGGCCTGGCAGTCATGGGGGAAAGTGCAGCTCGCATTTCCCGCGTACGTGCCCGCTTGAATTCGGGTTTCCGCTTCAAGGTCAATGAAAATGTCAAGCTGGCTATTGGTTTTTCAACCGAATTCAGCCAGGTATCAGTAGGCAATAATGTATTGGGAGAACCAGATTATCAACAAGGTGATGACATCATCGAAGCAGCGGTGAATGGCCGTCAACAATTCGATGCGTCATTGGGATTCTTTGCTCGATTTTATGAAAATACCTATGCCAGTTTGAGCTTTACCAACTTGATTGCAGAGCGACTGAACAATATTGGCACAACTGAGGGATCAGGCAGCTTGTTTCAGCACTATGTGTTTCTGGTAGGCCACAAGTTTGAACTGTCCAACAACCAGTTGAGTCTGGAACCCTCGATCATGGTGCGTCAAATCAAAGACACCCCTTTCAATGTCGACATCAACCTCAAAGCTGGTATCCTTAATGATAAGTTGATTGCGGGTTTGTCTTACCGCTCTCTCAAAACCATCGGGGCATTGATTGGTTCAGAAATATCGGATAGCTTCCGCTTTTTCTACACCTTTGATTTATCGATGCAAGACTTACAGCAATACTCTACTGGCTCTCATGAAGTGACTTTGGCCTTTGGATTTAAAGGACCACAAAACAAGCCTGGTAGCCGTTACGGTAGAAGATAGTCGATTTCGGATTTGGGATTTCGGATTTCGGCTGGTGCTTCGCTTACAAAATTAACTTTGAACTCAAAGTGTAAGTGTTTTACAATAAGATGCTTATAGTTAATGCGAAGCGCCAACCGAAATCCGCAATCCCACATCCGAAATCAAAATACCAACAATTGGGTATTGGGATTATTTAATAAAATTTTGATATTTGTTGCTCGTTAATATCTATTCAGCAGTTTCTTCCCTCCTTTAACTGTTTGAATAAGCTTAAAAGGCTACATTCCTTTCCCTACACACTTGTTTTCTGATTTTCCAATTGAATTGTATCGCTTCTAGTGTACCTGCATGGTACCCTGAAAATGCGTCAAGAATATACTTAAATCGGTTTTTGGGATGGCCTCCTTCAGTTGTGAAGGGGGCTTTTTTTTTGGAAAAAATAAAAAAACATTCTTCAGAAGCACTTTGGCACGGTATTGGTTTTGGATAATAAAAATTCTTAATTCGAAACCGTCAAAAACATTGTGCCATGAATGAGAGAACACCGTACATTCCCATTTTAGAAGGATGGACGAGATGGATTCCGATCTTGATTCCGGTCCTGATGTTCTGGAGCCAAACGGTATCAGCCCAGTGTCAATTGGTGTGTAAAAGTATTTCCCCTACCGCCCCTGTCCGCATTAGTGTGGGGGCATCTGGCGAAGTAAACATCGGTAGTGAACTGATTGTTGATGCAACCTCTACCTGTGCAGGAGCGAAAACCATTACTGTTGTAGATGAAAATGGAGAGTTTATTGCCAATGGGCCCGATCCATTGAGAATCAGTGTACGTGGAAGAATTGGAAAAGTATTAACTGTACTGGTACGAGATAACGCTACGAGTTTTAACTGCTCTGGATACATACAAGTGTTTGATACGCAGGCGCCTGAAATCTTTTGTCGCGATACAACCTTGTTCTGTGTCGCAGATACCAGTGCAAGAGTACTGGGCCGCCCTAGAGTAACTGACAACATCAACCGCACTGTGCGCCTGCGTTATGAAGACTTATTCCTGCGGGGGCGTTGCGGCAGCGATACTGCAATTTACATCCGTCGGAGCTGGATTGCCCGGGATTCTTCTGGAAATGCCGATACCTGTATTCAGAAAATAGTTTTGAAAAAAATCGGTGTTGCCGATGTGAGCATCCCTGGTTTGGTGAACTTACCTTGTGATCGGCCCAGTGCGGATACGTCCATAACCGGGGTACCAACTTTTCAAGGTCGCAAACTCAAGAGCAATGGATTCTGCGATTTTGTGATTACGTTTCGCGATGATACCACTAAGATTTGTGAAGGATTGGGTCGATTAATTTCTCGGAAGTGGACGATATTGGATCGTTGTACCGGAGCAATCCGGGAAGCAACCCAGGTCATCCAGGTAAGAGACGAGGTAGCCCCAACGCTGACTTGCCCGGCACCGATCCGCAAGCGCACCGATCCGGGGCAATGTACCGCTGCCATCCAGTTGCCCAGACCAACTGCAAGTGACAATTGTGATCCAAATCCAGCCGTTTCTGTTCGGGCTTCTTACGGAAGTTCGGGCTTTAACCCTCACTTTAATGTGCCACTAGGTACCCATACCATTACCTATACTGCGATTGATTTGTGCGGAAACTCTTCAGTGTGTACAACCACACTTACCGTTGTGGATGAAGAAGTCCCAACGGTAGTTTGCCGCAAAAACAACATCATTTCACTCCCCGAAGGTGGGGTCGCTTTCATTCAGGCGAAAAGTTTTGATGAAGGCAGCAGGGACAATTGCAAAACACGCCTGTACTACAAGGCCCGTCGCTGGGTAGCTGGTTCTTGCAACAAAATCAATGGGGACGACAGCCCTTCTACTCCTGATTACCAGGAATACTACGATGATTACGCCGTGTTCTGTTGCAATGACGTAGACAGCCAAAATGTAAAAGTTACCCTCCGGGTATATGAAGTTGACCCAGGAAACGGCCCAGTTGACCCCGCGCGTGAAAGTCAGGGGGGCGACCTCTATGGCAAGTACAATGATTGTGATTTTACCGTAACCATTCGCGATGAATTGGGGCCACGCATTACTTGCCCTGCCAACAAAGTGGTTGAATGCACAACGGACATCACCAAATTGCACGTATTTGGAAGCCCGATCGTACTCGAAAACTGCTCCTTTACCCTGGATTCTACCAGCAGCTACGAGCGTGCCGAATGCAACCGGGGCAAAATCAACCGCACCTTCACCGCCAAAGATTGGAAGGGACGCACGGCTACCTGTAGCCAAACCATTACGATTGTCAACAACAACAAGTTGACCGCCGCAATGATCAAATGGCCAAAGGACTATACCATCGTAGGATGTGGGGGAAAAACGGATCCTAAAGATTTGCCCCTCGAAAACCGCGAGCCAGTCGTCACCTCCCCCATTTGTGGAACCGTAGGCATCAGTTATGAAGACCGCAGGTTTGAATCTCAAAATGAAACTTGTTTCCAAATCTTCCGGAAATGGTCAGTCATCGACTGGTGCGGCCACGACCCCACCGATCCACAAAAGTCGATCTTTACGTTTACTCAGCTGATCAGAGTGGAAGACCGTACATCTCCAACCTTGGTCGTGCCCAAAGACACCACATTCTTCTTGACCGAACACTGCAAAACCATCAAGGTGACTACGCGGGCAGCTACTGGTACCGATTGTGGGGGCATCGTAACGATTACCAATGATGGCAAATACGCTGACCTCAAGGGGGCTTTGGCCTCTGGTACTTACCCCGTAGGCACGCACAAGATCAATTTCCGGGCCGTAGATCAGTGCGGCAACGCTACTCAAGGCTCGATGACCATTACTGTGGTGGACAAAAAACCACCCGTACCGCAGTGCCTCAATGGTTTGTCTACTACGCTAGACATCAAGGATGGCCAAACCGCAGCACTCATCGATGCAAAGTTGTTTGATGCGGGAAGTTACGACGATTGTGGCGGAAAACCTGCCCGTATTGCCATCCGCCGGGGTTCAGGAACCCTACTGACCAACCCCGCCGAACAAGTGACCTTTACCTGTGCCGACGTTGGCCGCCAGTCCGTCCAGCTTTGGGTGTACGATACCTTGAACAATGGTGCTTTTTGTACCACATTTATCGACATTCAGGACAACGGAAAGTTGTGCGCACCCGATGGCTCTAAAGTGGGTAAAATTTCAGGGATAATCAAAACAGAAGTAGGTGTCCAAATTGAATCGGTTGCCATTTCTGGTAGCAAACAATTGGGCCAAACGGCTACCGGGGTGGATGGGAATTACCAGCTGCCTGAAGTACCCCTGGGTGGAGATTACACCATCGTACCACAAAAGAATGAAGACCCCATCAACGGGGTAACGACAATAGACCTAGTGATCATCCAAAAGCATATCCTGGGCTTGAGCTTGCTCAAAACGCCTTATCAGCACATTGCTGCGGATGTTGACAAATCTGGGCATATTTCTACCGTAGACTTGATCCGCCTGCGTAAATTGATCCTGAACATGGAAACCAGTTTTCCCAACGGGAACACTTCCTGGCGCTTTATTGATGCCAGTTTTAAATTTCCTGAGGGTCAGGATCCGCTCAAGGCACTTTACCCTGAAGCAAAAAGCCTCAACAACTTTTTGTCGAAGGAAGGCCGGGCCGACTTTGTGGGGATAAAAGTGGGCGACGTGAACATGAGCGCCAAACCGAACAGTCTGGCCAATACCGATGGCCGGACCACGAATGGCGAACTCATCATTGAAACCAGCAATCAGGCTTTTGAAGCTGGAGAAGAAGTTACCGTAGAATTCAGTGCTGAAGGGGTATCAAATGTGCAAGGCTTCCAGTTTACCCTGGATTTTGACCACCACCTACTCCAAGTGCTGGATGCCAAAAACGGGGAACTGCCCCAATGGAGTGAAGGCAACCTGGGCACCGCCGACCTGAAAGCAGGTTTGCTCAACACCAGCTGGGACAGCAAAGGTCAAAATGTACCCGATGGTCGCCGCCAACTGTTCTCCGTACGCTTCAAAGCGTTGCGGGCGGCTGATTTGGCTACTGCACTGTCCATCAAAGAGGCACCGACACCTTCCGAGGCCTACAACCAGGCGGGTGAATTGATGCAGGTTTTGCTCAAAGTGAATGAGTCCGCCGACCAAAAGGGAGAAGGCATTCATTTGTACCAAAACTACCCGAATCCTTTTAGCGGCGAAACCAACCTTGCGTTTTCTTTGCCAAAAGCGCAGGATGCACACATCCGCATCTTCGATGCAGCGGGCCGTTTGGTTTTCAAACATTCCGCGAAGTTTGAAAGGGGTTACAACGAACTGAAAATACCGAAACAAACACTACCCGGCTTGGGTGTGTTCTATTACCAGCTCTCGACCGATTCCTTTACTGCAAGCAAACGAATGATCTATACTTCGTATTGATAAGAACTATGTTTTTGAACGGTATTCTGAGGCAGGCTTCCAAAAGTCTGCCTCTTTTGTTTTTTTAATAAATAAGTTTATATTGCAGAAAAAAACAACGAAATAGTGAATTAAATAGCGCACGATGACAGATAATATCATTTTGGGACAAAAAGGCGAGACCCTTGCCCAACAACACCTCGAAGCTCAAGGCTTGACCATCCGATCCAAAAACTGGCGCACTGGCCACGCCGAAGTAGACATCATTGCTCAAGAAGGCAACATCATTGTATTTGTAGAGGTCAAAACCCGCAGCTCCGATCGCTTCGGGCCGCCCGAGTTTTTTATTACTTCCCAGAAGAAACGTATGCTGGCGGGTGCTGCCTCAGTGTATTGCGAAAAGATAGAACACCTCGGCGAAATCCGCTTCGACGTCATCAGCATCATCCTGCGCGACGATGGAAAAACCAAGGTGGAGTACCTAAAAGATGCATTTTGGCCGGGGCTGTAGTCAATTAAATAACCACTCCTCCCAACGTTTGTACATCACATTCTCTTTTTGCTGTGGCAACAAAGGGGCGAGTTGGCTCATGTACAGATTCCGCTTTTGGGTAAAACGATCGTTTTCCTGATCAAACCAGCGTTTTAAATCATTGTTGTTGTTGCTGGCAAAACCAAAAGTTTTGAGCAGGCTGTAGATTTGATCCAACTCATCCAGCCAGGTTTTCAGTGCGGCCAGTTGTGACATGATGAAATAGATTTGAATATCGGCACGGCCCGCAACCTCCAGTTTGGCTTTATCCAAAATGCTCAGTGCTTTATCAATTTTCCCCGTTCCACTGCTGTTGGTGATGTCCGCTTCGTATTGTTTGCGGATGTTGGCCATCAGGGTGAGTGCTTCCGAAGCATTGGGGCTGGTACTGCGGGTTTGATTGTCCAACTTGAATTTTTGCACCGCCACAAAAGCCTGATCCGCTTGGATGAGTCCTTCCAGAGCCGTCATCATTGCTGCTTCGCGGGGGAGGGGCACGTCAGAATCTTGCAGGGCAATTTTGGCCGCCAGGGCGCTTTCAGTTGCCTGAGCATACAAGCCTAACTTCCAGGCGCTCAGTGCACGTAGGGAATGGGCATTGACCAATACCCCATCGGCTTTGAGCTTACTGTCTTGGAGTAGGGCTTTATTGACCTGGGCATAGGCAAGGCGGTAACACAAGTCCGGCGTCGCTAAACTCATCGCCTGACTACCCGCTGCCGAAGGTTGCCCCAGCAAGGCAGGTTCACCAAAACTGAGGTTGGTTTCCAAACTGGCCCCTTGATTGAAGGCGTTTTGCGCTTGATCCAGGTAATTGAGTTGGGCACAGCTGCAGCACAAGCAAAGAAGGAGTAGTAAGTTCAAATGGGTTTTCATGGTTTTAGGTTTTTATTTAGCCATCAGCTATGAGCAATCAGCTGTCAGCACTATTTAATTCTTTTTACCGTTTCCACCGTAGCCGCAATGGTACCCAAAGGCAAAGCCACCAAAAATCCAACCACGGAAAGCAACAACAACAAATATACACTTCCATTCCCAATTGCCAGACCCCGATGTTGGCGCACAAAACGAATGCTATCCCGCACCCGATAATGGCGCTCCAGCGCAAAATCAATGTTTCCAGCCCCAGCATAATAAGCCTGTACGATAAAGATCAGCGGGGTGGTGATCAAGGCCAAACCAGGAATTAAACCCAACAGAAACAAAACACTGGTAAAAAACAACTCCCGTACAATCAATCGGAGGGCAATGCGGATGCCCCGCGCCATATCACTCAAAAAAGCACTCATTTTAAACGCTGCGGATGCCTGTCCGCGAAGCCGATTTTCCACCCGCTCCGAAAGTAAACTCATAAATGGACCCGCAAGGGCCAGCACCAGATTGCGGAAAATGATGAAGCCAAAAGCCCCTACAGCCAGCCCACCGAATACCTGCGCCACATTGTCGACCCAACTTTTTCCCCAATTGAAAGGCCAAAAACCGGCCATCCAATTGCCCAGGTCATCTGAAACGCTCCAGATGCCGTAGATCATGCCGCCTCCCAGAAGGATACACAACAAGGCGGGCACCAAAAAATAGATCCACAAATTGTACTTGAAGCACAACTGAAGCGCACGACCATAAGCGCTGACACCTGCGAGGAAGGATCCAAACATGTTTTTTTGTGATTAAAGATAAGGCTTGGCACCCTACCATGCTACTTTTCCTCTACCGATGCAGAAGATTTAACGTAGTAAAGTAACAAATCCTCGATATTCGATCATTTGGTCTTTTGGATCGAGGTAGCTGGCCAAGACGGTGTACACCCCAACCGGAAGCTCGCTCCCCTGATTGAATTTCAGCCCATTCCAGGTATCCTGCGGGTTGCTGGATTGGAACACCATTTCACCCCAACGATTCCACACGTTGATGCGGAAATTGCGCATGCCCGCAAAAATCCCCACCGCTCGGAGTTCATCGTTGACCGAATCACCATTGGGGGTAAAGGCATTGGGTAAAAAGTAGCGCACTTCCGGTAAAATGCGCAGCACTTGGGAGGTACTATCCTGGCAACCAAAATTGTTGTACGCAAACTGAGTGATGCGCAAAGTGCCCAGCTCGCGAGCAGTTGCACTCGGGTTATGATCGGTGTACTGACGGCCATCGCCAAACTGCCACAACCAGCGCACCGCATCGGTGGACTGATCCTGAAGTTGAAAATCGGGAAATACATTGGTCACCTCCGGCGGCTCAATGGCAAAAGCAGCATTCGGGGTGGGTTTAATGCGGATTAAATCAGGGTAAATCGTGTCGGTTTCGCAGCCGATCGGTGAAACCACCTTGAGTGCCACCGAATAAAGCCCGTCGTTCGGATAGGTATAACTGGGACTATGCTTGCGGGAGACGCCCCCGTCACCAAATTTCCATTCAATTCGATAAGTTGTATCCACCGGCGTAGAGAGGTTTTGGAAATAAACCTGCCCCGGTTCACACAATTCTGCCGAACTGGGGGTGGTCAATAACAGTTTAGGTACGGGGAAATAGCGCACCTCTTTTTGGATCGTAGAAACACAACCATTGGCATCCCGTACCGTCAAACGTGCCTTTTTTACTCCGGGATATTCATATTGAAAGCTGGGATTGGCAAGTTTACTCGTACCTCGTTCACCCGAAAACCAGCTCCATTCCTGGATGGATTTGGCATGTACAATTGAAAGGTCCTGAAACTGAACTTCCCCCGCTTTGCAGGTATCATAATCAAAACTAAAATCGGCCTGTAACAAAGGTAAAACGTGCACAATGACCTTCGCCGAATCAGCACATTCAAAGCCAGGATTGAGTAGCAACTTGCCTTGGTAACGCCCCGTATCGGGAAATTGGATCTGAGGATCCCATTGATTGCTTTGGTAGGTCGGGCCTTTCTTGAGGTCAAAACTCCAGCTGATCAACTTGATGGATTCACGTGGCGTACTTTCATTGCTGATGTCCACCAGGGTTTTGCCGCAGGAGCGGATCAAAAATTCTTTTTCGGCCAGTTTTACATCTTCTTTGACATCGGGCTGTACTTTGGGATTACAACCATCGGTGACGTTGAACTGAAAGTCGCGGGTTACGCGGCTCAGCAGCACACCCTTGCGGTACTCACGCACGCAGACGCCCACCGCAAAACGCCCCAAGGCACTGGGACGCAGGGTGATGAGCCCCGTGCGTGGATCAATTTTTAGCAGCGGATCGCCCAGAATGGGTTGAGCGGCGGAATAAGGTTGGCGATAGTACAATTCGGTATAAGGCGGCGGGCAAGCTGGGCGAGGAGTACTCCCTGAACAAGTAAAGGAAAGTTGTTGCCCATTGGTATTGCCCGCGCCGGCGAGCGGCGCACACAATTCATAGGCGAGGCTATCCCCGTCCATTTCTTCGGCAGAATGGTCGTAAACCAACAGTGCATTTGCACAAATCACCGAAGGTGGAACGATGGAAAACTGCGGGCTACTGTTGCACAATTGTTGGGCCTCGGGCGTAACTTCTACGGTATAGGTGACGCCCGTCGAACCAGCCAGGGCGATGTTGCTCATGGTTTCATCCCTACAGCAGCGCTGAAAAGACACATGGTAACTCATCGTAGACAAAGGCAGGTTGTACCGGAAAATATATACCCCCTCTTCCACACACACATCGGGGGGCACCAAACAGGGGTATTCCGGAGGAGGGATGTTGAGCAAACTCTGCCGGGGTACATCCACACTACCAAACGCCGAGAGTTGGGTGCCGCATTGAGCCGGAGTACTGCAACGGTAAATGCCGATATAGGCCACCGCATCCAAGGGCGGACAACCGAGGCAATTGCAATCGCGGTACAGGCGCAGGGTGAACTCGTATTCGTTGCGCCCCAGGCACTTGTAGCTCATGGCCCCACCGATGATGTGGCGGGCTTGCAGCTGGGTTAATCCCAGACAGAACAGGGCGATAAAAAGGAGTTTTTGGGCCATAAGCTGCGGTTCTTGGTGGATGTTGGAGGGGGTAATTTACGGAATTTTGGGGATTTTTGGGTAGGAAGGGCGACTTGGTGGATGGAGGACAAAAGAGGAAATTGGAGCTTGATATGCTGTTCAACGACTTTTAGTCTGATGAATAGTCTTTTTATCAAGTGGGCGGAAACTGGCTAAAAAACACACTTTCCGCTCAAAAGAAAAACACAAGTGAGCGGAATCGATTGTTTTTGTACACTTAGCGCTCACTTGCACTATTTTTAAGGCAATAACCGCTACCAACAAAGCCATTTTTCTGATGATGATCACCACTTTCGGCCTGGTTCGAAATGATCATGCCATGGCATTGGTACAAAATGATCTCAGTATGGAGGTCTTGTTTCGCGATTAGTAAAACATTCAGGGGGGATTTTTTAGTATCACATGGTGTTTAACAAAACATCATGGCACAAATACGCTACGCAAATTTTTTAGAAGACCGCCGCGTTATAGCCCGGCTAAATGTAGTGGAATCGCTTTTTGACCAATTTTCTATTTCGTATCATACCTGTTAAATGTTTCTTCAAAATTTAATTTTACTTCAGGGTCGCTTGAAATTTCAAGTCCTGTCATTGAGCCTTCAAAAATTGTCAAGGTTGATTTTTTACAATTAAGCCTAATAAAATTAAAAACGTCTTTTTGCCCTTGAATTAGTGATCCGTTAATTTCAAATTCATCTTTGTCAATTCCATACTCAAAAAACTCAATTTTTTGCCCTAAAAGTAGTCCAAGTATTTCGTCTGGTTTAGTGTCGTAAACTTGCCAACAGTCTGGTTCTTCAGGCAGGTTGTTTTTTTTAATTTTGTTGTCAAGATTGGAATTCTCGTAAAGATTCAGCTTTATATGGTCTCCATCAAAGTCACCTTCAATTTCTAAAAAATGGTCAAAGTCTGAAAATGTTATGAACAGCAACCAAGGCAAATAAATGTCATCGTGTCTGTCTTTGTTGAAATCAACTTGATATATTCTGTCAACTGTTTTTCCATTCAGTTGCGTTAGCCAATTGCCCAAGTTTATGCTAAGTGGAAAGTTCATTCTTGTGTCGGCTTGAGATAACTGCTGTTAGGCGATGGGTTTTCTTCCACGTCATTATTGCCCCAAATTAAGAGTTTGTCAATGTCGCGGATATTCAAGTGTTCGTCAATGTTTATTTTAATTATTCTGTCCGCAAATGTTTTCAATTCTGTTTTTACACTTTGCAGCGCTTTATTCAATTCGATTTTACGGAATTCAAGTCTGTTGTCGATTGGAGGTGGTGCAAAATGTTCGTCAAACTCTCCAACTGTAAAGTCAAAAATTATTGTGTCGGTAGTAATGGTTACTTGAGGTTCAGGGTGTCCTTGATAGAAAAAACTTTTATCTTCTGTGAGGAGTTTGTCCCAGTATTGAATATCGCTTAAATCACCGCAACATTGAGGGAAATATTTGTCTTGGCCGTTAATACGCAACACATAACCCCCAAAAAATGCACTTGCTTGTTCTCTTGCATAATTTCCATTTCGCATTTCTTCAGTATGGTCTTTTGTCAACTTTATTAAGTTGTTGTCGGTTATATCGGTCAGCTTATAAAAAGAAGAACCTTGTAAATAAGGAGTAAAATGGTCTTTGAAACCTGCTTTTAAATAAGTGTCACTACGATATTTGTCCCATTCATCTGGAAATACCCAGTATGGATTCTTGTCAGGAAATTGGATGTCCTGATTATTGTATCCGAGCTCAATTACTGGTATTAATTCGATTGTCACTGTATCGTTTTTAAATTAACGCATCATGTCTTGTTCTAAATCCTATTTTTTCTACCGTGATTATTGCCTACAAAGAATTTAAAACTACAAAAAAAACTCAAAAAAGGCCCTTTTTTAGAAAAAATTTGTCCCACCACTCCATCGCCAAAAACACCCCCAGCACCCCATACTCAACTCCAATCAACCAATAATTTTCCGCAAAACCACCCCCTTCATAATGGCTATACGACAATACCACCAATCCTGACCAAAGCACCGGAAAACGCAGCGGCGTGAGCACGCACAATACAATCGGCACCGCTAAGTACCAGGGGTGGATGATGGTTGCCGAAAACAAATACAAACTGAAAGCCAGCAGCATCAATAGCGGCAGTTTTTCCCAACGCAAATCCTGCTCTCGTTGCGCCATTTTGACGATGCTGTACACCACCAATAAACCTAAAAGAGGCCCCAAAACAAGAATCAAATTGTAGCCCGTTAGCACATAAAATACCCAACGCAGCAGGTAATACACCCCAGCGTTGAACTCAAATTTTTGGAAGTACAAATCCAGACTGGAGGCAAAACCCTGAATAAACTCCCAACTGAGCATCGGCACAAACAGCAACAACAACACCCCGCTCAGCAATGCAAAATACCGCACACTCCGCTGCGGCCAACCCCAACGCCGGATCAAAAAAGGCAGAAACATCAGTGGCAACAACTTACTCGCAATGGAGCCCGCCAGTGCTACACTCGCCCAGCCATGTAGTTGTTTTTGCAGCAAATACAGAGCCAGCAACAGGAAAAAAATCATCAGCGCCTCCAGGTGGACATTGCCGACCAATTCCAGGATGATCAAGGGATTGAGGGTGTAAATCAGGATGTTCTGTGCTGGGAGTTGGTAGCGTTGCAACAAAGCCCTCAGGAGCCACAAACTACCCAGTTCTGCCAACAAAATCCCCACTTTCATTGCCACAATACTCGCATAGAGGTCTTCTGGGAACAAGGCAGCACTCAACGTAAACAAGCCTTGCGCAATGGGTGGGTAAATGGTGTGGTAATCCGGTGAGTTGAGCTCTGCGTAAAGCTCCATGCTAAGCCCAGCGGGTAACACACCTTGTTGCACATAGTAGGAGGGGGGATGTACAAAAGGGTTGATGCCGTTGAGCCACAGTTTGCCGTCCCAGAGGTAGCGGTACACATCATCGGATAAGTTGGGCATGGAAAACAGGAGCATTAGCCGCAGGCCAATCCCCAAAAGCAGGTACCACTGAATGCTTGTCTTTTGCACCGCCAGCTTGAGCACTAGGGCGTACGCGCCAAAAAAAACAGCATAAGTCCCCAACAGCGGCCAAAAATCAGTTTGCTGGCAATGGTAGCCCAATTGGTACATCGTGGCGACCATGATGCCGGACAAGAGTAGATGCAAAAGGACTTTTCCCATTATTGGTTTTAATTTACAGACAAGAAAATGCAGCTAGGCCCAAAATAAGCAAGGGGTTTTATATCTTCGTCAAACAAGTTACAAAACCAAGTTCATGAAGTTCACTCAGCTCGCAATTTTGGCCTTTATCTGCGCCGCCTGCAACAGCCGCCCCTCCGATCCCGGAGACGTCGATACTGCACTCTACAACGACCTGCAAACCCAATTGATCAACGCCAAACCCGGCGATGTGATCAAGATTCCGGCAGGGACTCACCATTTTGACCGCCCCTTGTTGTTGGATGGGGTAAAAGGTGTAACCATCCAGGGCGCGGGCAAAGACAAAACCATTCTTTCTTTTTTGGGCCAAAAAGCTGGTGCTGAAGGCCTCAAAATCACCGCTGATTCAGTACTCATCCAGGACCTTACCGTTACCGATACCAAAGGGGATGCCATTCGGGTGCAGGATGCCAAAAATGTCACCATGCGCAATGTAAAAACGACCTGGAGCGGCGGTGCCAAAGCCAGCAACGGCGGTTACGGCCTTTACCCCGTGGGCTGCGAGGGCGTGTTGATCGATCGGTGTGAAGCTTCCTTCGCTTCCGATGCGGGCATCTACGTCGGGCAATCCAAAAATGTGGTGGTTAAAAACTCCTACGCCCACGAAAACGTAGCGGGTATCGAAATTGAAAACTGCACCAACGCTGAGGTGAAATATTGCCGTTCGGAAAAGAACACTGGTGGAATTTTGGTCTTTGACCTGCCCGGCTTACCCGCTGGCAATGGCAAAACCTGCAAAATTCACCACAACAAAATCATCAGCAACAACCACCGCAACTTTGCGCCCGAAGGCAACATCGTTGCCACCGTTGCGCCGGGCACTGGCCTGATTTTTCTGGCTGCCAAAGACGTGGAGGCCCACCACAACGAAGTCATCGGCCACAAAACCATGGGTGCTGCCATTGCCAGTTACCACATTGTGCAACTGAAATGGGACGACAAAAACTACGACCCCTACACCTACGACATCAAGCTGCACAACAACCGTTTTGAGCGCAAAAAAGCCCTGCCCGACTTGAGCAAAGACTTCGGCAAAATGGTCAACGTTTACTTCGGTGGCAAACCCCAGGACATCCTCTACGATGGCATCCTGGATGACAAACGCCCCAGCGGGAGCAACCCGATGAACATCTGCATCGATCAGCCCCAGACTGGCCTGCGCTTTGCCAACATCGACGCCGCCAACGATTTTAAAAACATCAATCCTGACTTAAAACCGTACCAGTGCAAATGAAAAAGCAGTTCAAAAAAGGTCGGATTTTAGCTGCTGGATTTTTGCTGGCACTTAGCTTCTGTTTCACCTGCCAAAGTCCTGCTGCACAAAAAAAAGGCATGGCGGTGAGTGGCCCGGTGCGTTTTGATCCTGGCAAAGCACCTTACCCCAAACTTTCGGACTACGGCTTTTTTACAGGCATCCAACGCGACTTGCAGCCCAATGCTGGCGTTTTGCCTTACGAATTGATCACGCCGCTGTTTACCGATTATGCCCACAAAGCCCGCTTTGTGTGGATGCCCAAAGGTACCCAGGCCAAAGTAGCTGCCGACGGTCGACTGGACTTCCCGGATCAGGCTGTTTTGATCAAAAACTTCTATTATCCTGCCGATTTTGCCAAGCCAGAAGCCGATTGGGATGTAGTGGAAACGCGGCTTTTGATGAAAATAAAAGGGGAGTGGCAGGCCTTCACTTACGTATGGGACGACGCCGAAAACGACGCAGAACTGAACATCGTTGGCGACATCAAACCCGTAAGCTGGCAGGACGAAAAAGGGCATAAACAAAACATTGAATACCTTGTTCCCAATAAGACGCAGTGCAAGAGCTGCCACAATCGGGATGCCATCATTCAGCCCATCGGCCCCAAAGTAGCCAACCTTAACAAGGACTTGCGCTACCCCGATGGCAAAACCGAAAACCAACTGAGTCGCTGGCAAAAGGCGGGTTATCTGGCTGCGGGAGATCATGGGCAAAAATTTGCCAAACTCGCCGCTTGGGACAAACCGGAAAGCGGCTCCCTGCAAGAGCGCGCCCTGGCCTACCTGGATGTGAATTGTGGGCATTGCCACCATCCGCAGGGGCCTGCGCACAGTTCGGGTTTGTATTTGCAGGCTGATGAGCAAGACTTGGCACACCTGGGCTTTTGTAAACCGCCCGTAGCGGCAGGGAAAGGTTCGGGAGGGCGTCAATTCGGCATTGTTCCGGGGCAGCCTGCGGCATCGATTCTATTGTACCGCATGGAAAATACTGACCCTGGGGTGATGATGCCGGAAATTGGCCGGGTGATGGTGCATACGGAGGCAGTGGAGCTGATTCGGGATTGGATCGCGGAATTGAAGGGAAATTGCAATTAAAAAATATGGAACTCAAAGCACTCAAACTCTTCATCATCAACCAAGTCCTACAAACCCAGGACCCGGAGGTTTTACAAACAGTAGCCAATGTCCTGAGTGCTGCCCATACCCCCACGGCCCCATCCGAACATTTTACCCCCGAATGGGAAGTGGAAGCAGACTTCCGCTCCAACTACACCGAAGACCGAACCCGCGACTTGCAAAAGTCCATTGACGAATTGTTTAACCCATAGACAACAAAGCCATGTTTGAATACAAATTTATCAAATTGACCACCAACGTGTGGAACAATCTCCCTAAAGAAGATTACCAGGCCATCATTGCGGAATATGCCGAAGAAGGCTGGCGGCTCGTGCAGATATTTTCCAGCATGAGCTCGGCCATGATGATGAGTTATGAGTTGATCTTTGAGCGGCCGAAAACGGACTATGTTTAAAGATGAATGATGAGAGATGAGAGATGAATGATGAATTGTTTAAAACGGTAGGTATGAAAAAGATAGTCTTGAGTTTCGTTTTCAGCTTGGTTTGTGCAGTGGCAAGTATGGCACAGCAAGCAAAAGTATTGACCTTGCGGGAGCAGGCCGTGGTGCAGGATCGCTGGTTGAAGGAGCGTTGCCAAAGTTTGTTGCCCGAGTTGATGCGCAAGGAAGGGATCGACATGTGGTTGGTCATTGCGCGGGAGTACAATGAGGATCCGGTGCTGCGCACGATGTTGCCCGCCACTTGGTTGTCGGCACGGCGCACTACGATGTTGCTGATTTATGATCCGGGTAAAGACAAACCACTGGAATTTTTGGCTTGTGCCCGCTACGATGTGGGTGAGGTATTCAAAAAAGCCTGGGACCCGGAAAAAGAGCCCGATCAATGGAAACGCCTGGCCCAACTGGTGGCGGAGCGCAACCCCCAACGAATCGGCATCAACCTGAGTACCAACTTCGGCCATGCCGACGGACTCTCCGCGTTTCACCATCAAAAGCTCCGCGAATCCCTCGACAACAAATATGAAAAACGCCTGGTCTCCGCCGAACGCCTGGCGGTCAACTGGCTGGAAGTGCGTACCCCCGCCGAGCTGACCGTCTACGAACAAATTTGCCGCATTGCCCACGACATCATCGCCGAGGGGCTTTCGGAAGTGGTCATTCAGCCGGGCATTACCACTACCGATGATGTGGTCTGGTTTTATCGGGAAAAAGTGCGGGGTTTGGGCCTCGAATCCTGGTTTCACCCCACCTGCGATGTACAACGCGCCGATCCCAGTGGCAATGAGCAAAACCGCAGTTTCGCCCAACGCCCCGATGCCGCCGTCATTCAACCTGGCGACCTGGTACACATCGATTTTGGCATCAAATACCTGGGTTTGAACACCGATACCCAGCAAAATGCCTATGTCTTGAAGCCAGGAGAATCGGCACCTCCCGCGTATTTGCTTCAGGCTTACCAAAAAGGCCTCCGCTTGATGGACATCCTCACCAACGAATACAAAACCGGACGTACCGGCAATGAAATCCTGGGCGCGACCATTAGCAAAGCCAAGGCTGAGGGCTTAAACCCCCAAATTTACTCCCACCCAATCGGGTACCACGGCCACGGGGCTGGGCCAGCGATTGGCATGTGGGACATGCAAGGCGGGGTGCCCGGCACTGGAGATTACCCCGTTTTGCCCAATACCGCTTACGCCATCGAGCTCAACAACAAAGTCTTTTTGCCCGAATGGAACAAAGAGGTACGCATCATGTTGGAGCAAAATGCGGTGTTTGATGGCGAGAAAATTCATTACGCCGACAATCGGCAGAAAATACTGTATTTGATCCCGCGCCCAAAACCGAATGGGGGGCAATGAGGTATCCTGCAAATGATTGGGATTGAAAGTGCGCTTTGTCCCGAATTGGCGATGGTAAGTAGGCGTTTTATCGGTTATTTTTCAGGAACTTAACTTTCAACCGGGTGGTTGCTCGAAGGGTTAATTATTGGGTTTGTAATTTGGAATAGAGGCAGCAACATTGGGCTGCCCCCACACGCACACCCACACTCAAACCCACACCCATTCTTATGCTTACACGTGCACTCAACGCCTACCTCAGTTCTTTTGCTGGACTCAATCGCGACATCTGGATGCTGGGCCTGGTTTCTTTCATCAACCGGGCGGGAACGATGGTATTCCCTTTCTTGGCGGTTTATCTGACCCAGGAACTGGATTTTTCCAAGGGGCAAGCCGCTTTGATCCTGACTTCCTTTGGCGCTGGTGCCGTCATTGGTACCATCATGGGTGGCCGTTTGAGCGACTTGATTGGTTCGTATAAGGTGATGTTTGGGTCTTTGTTTTTGACCGGATTGATGTTTTTTGCCCTTCAGCACATCCAGAGTTTAGTGGGTTTGTGCATTACGGTATTCGTTGTAGGAATAGTGGGTGACAGCTTCCGTCCGGCCAACATGGCCTCGATTTCAGCTTACAGCAAGCCGGAGGATTATACCCGTTCCTTGACTTTGGTGCGTTTGGCCATCAATCTAGGTTTTGGCATGGGGCCTGCGCTGGGGGGTATTTTGGCGCACAGTTTTGGCTACAAATGGCTGTTTTGGGTAGATGGGCTTACCTGCATTGGTGCGGCTTTTATTTTGCGTTACTTTTTGGTGGAAAAAAAATCGATGCGCAAGGAAAAGGCGGCGACCAAAGCCGAAGGACGCGCACTCTCCCCTTACCGTGACAAGCAGTTTTTGCTCTTTTTTGTGCTGATTGCGATCAACGCCGTTGCCTTTTTGCAGTTTTTTAGCATGGTTCCGGTCTTTTTGAAGGAGAGCTGGCACTGGGACGAAAATGTGATCGGCTTTTTGCTGGCGGGCAATGGCATCATCATCACCTTTATTGAGATGCCCCTCGTTTCTCGTCTCGAAGGGCGACATGCCAAGATGAGTCTGGTGATATTGGGCGCGGCCATGATCGGGCTGGGTTTTATCCTGCTCAACGTTACACCCCATCAGGCCACCGCCGCGATCCTGTGTTTGGTCGCCGTGACTTTTGGGGAGATTTTCCAATTGCCTTTTGCCAACAGCATCGTGGTGGATCGTGCCCCCGCGAATACCCAGGGGCAATACCTGGGTTTGTATTCCAGCGCCTGGGCCTTTGGGCACATCATTGCGCCCAACATTGGCATGAATGTGGCCGAGCAATGGGGTTTTAGCAGTTTGTGGTATGTGTTGAGTGCCTGCTGTTTGGTGGGGATGCTGGGATTTTGGTGGTTGAAGGGGCAGGGCTTTGGGAAAAAAATAGCCCTGTAAAAAAAGCTGAGGTGTTGCCCGCGATCCGCCGACAACACCTCTTCTTACAGAAACCTCTAGTAGAATAAGCGTAAAAAATATCTGGAGCAGTTTAATTCTTAGTTACAGCCCATGTCAATTTTTGACTGTGGGTCATTATTTGGAAAGCAGTTGCCTGACTTGGTCTTGGTTGGTGCATACCGTTCCAAATTTGGATCGAATAAGCCATTTTCAAGGAATTCGGTCAAGTCGTCTACTTCTTCCTTAGACAAATTGAGCGGTTTGAACAAGCTGGAAATCTGGCCAGCTGGCACCAAAGGATTTTCAGGAATTCCCGCGTTGAAATATTCAACTACCTCCCGCAAGGAAGTTTTGCTGGCACCGTGGAAGTAAAACCCTACGTTCTTAAGGTTGTACAATTGCGGTACCTTAAACTTGTGCATGTCTTCCTCCTTGTACGTAAACCCACCACGGCCCAGATTGCGGCGGTCGGCTGCGTCCGTACGGAACACATTGAAATTGCTTTGGTACAGGTTGTTCACCCCCAGTGCAAAGAAGCGGTGTGGAAACGCATTCAGTGAAGGCGTATTGTGGCAATTCACACAACCTGCTTTGCCAAAAAAGACCACGGCCCCTTTCTTCTGTTGGGTAGTCATGGCATCTTTTTCGCCTTTCAACCAACGTTGAAAAGGCGCCTGGTTGGTCAGGATGGTGCGGAAGTATGCCGCGATAGCAAAAGAGCCCGTTTTGCGGTTGTAGCGGTCTTTTACCGGAATTTCAGGGAATGCCTTATCAAACATCTCGGTGTAACCCAGTTGATCCATTACCGTTTTGTTGATCACCTGGCGGTGTACCGCTAGAGCGCGGGCATTGTTGGCTTCAAGCCCCATCAATTGCTCGTGATTGATGGCAACCAGGGTATCTTGATTCCAGACGGCACTAGTGCCTTCATTGACGTTGAAAGACCCGAAAGCACCCGCCCAAAGGGCATTGGAGATGTATGTGGTGTTGATGACCGGAAGCGGTCTGGCACCTTGTGCGTCCACCTCGTGTCCAAAATAGACTGAACTTTTTTGACGGCCTTCACCGCTTTGTCCAAAACCGACCGCTCCATCTGCAATGCCCTGAAAGCGTCCTGCCGTGAAGCCCCGATTGGGAATGTGACAGCTGCTGCAAGAGAATGTGCCCTTTGATGAGGGGTATTTGTTCTCAAGCGCCATACCTGTCTCAAAGAACAACAAACGACCCAGCTCTACTTTTTCCGCCGTTACTGGGTTTTTAGCGTCCTGGTTGGGTAGCTTGGCAAAATCAGTGCTTTCAGGCATGATGTAACCCGTAAAAGAACCAGTCACCGATTTCTGATCCAAAATTGCCTCCAAAGGACTGTCGAGGTCTAAATCAGTGGCGACTTCTCGCTCACAAGAAATAACATAAGCGAGCGCAGCCAAAAAAAGAACAGCTACCAATAGCTTTTTCATTACAGTTTTTTTTGATCATGAGTTAAATAGAGTACCCTATGTTGTTGAAAAGCAACAATCGAAATAGACAATGCGACACACTGAAACCTCACCATAGCCCAGGTATGGTGTGATTCTAGAGTGATAAAACCAAGATAAAATGGTATGGAGATGTAGACAGTCAAAATGAGGTGAGTACAATGGAGGGGAGAAATACTCAAGCTCAAAAAATGTTCACAAAAATAGCCTCTAAATGTCGCGTTTGCGATATTTCTACAAAAATAGTGCACATTTATGAAAAAAACAATACAAATATTAATTTTTAATACTTCTAAATAAGGGATAAGGCTGATCACCCTTATTGGCGTACCACAAAATCCGATTCATCAGATCATCCTTTGGGATAGGCCTTGACCGCAGCCAACAATTGATGATGATAGGCCGGGTACCCATTCAGCACAATTGGTATTTTTAAATGGGCTTGATGAAAGTAATGCACAAGTGTTTGTGCAACAGCACAATTGTACTGGTATTTAACTTGAATTGCAAATGCAACACTTGCTTTTCTAACGGATTCTTACTCTTCCGCAGCGAGCGCCGCAAAGTAAGCCAGGAACGCAAGTACAAAAACGGGGCAACCAGAACAAAAATCAAGATTGCCGACGTACTTGGCACATTGGGATGTACTTTTTCTACTTGTAATCCTGCCAACCCGGCCAAACTGCGCAATCGCTGGACACCGCATAGGAAAAACCGCCCCAAATAAACGTGTTGATCATCATAGCCCACTATGCCATTGAATTCATTCGGTAAAAATTGTTTGATTTGCTCCGATTCCAACCAAAAATACGTTGCGCGGCTTTTCAAATTGCTGTGATTGGGCATGGTGATGAGGAGTTTCCCCCCTGGCTTAAGGATCCGCGCCAATTCCCGGAGCAGGTGCAATTGATCAGACATACTCTCAACGTTTTCCATAAACAGTACGTAATCCGCGTAATCGGAGGCAATGGGTAAGGGCTCATTGAGGTCTAGTTTTTTGCATTCCAGGCCAGGCGCGCTAAAAACTTCTGGGTGTAAGTCAAATGGTTCCACCAGGGCTCCTGCATCTCGACACATTGCGGACACAAACCCTGAGCCTGCCGGGACATCAATCAGAATTTTTCCCTTTACCGCTTCGGTTTGCAAATAACGCGCAATAAAATGCAGTGCATTGATTCTAGAATGGGGTACATTTTTGATGTCTAAATCCTGCTTCACCATAATTGAAAAGAATTTTAGTACAAAAGAATGAACTCTTCCTTCATGTTTAACCTTCTACGGGATTTTTTTGTGCAAATTCTTCCATCACTTCCACAATTCCAGTGTAAATTTGGTCTATTCTTGTGCAGTAGTGAGTTTAAGTTTGTCCATTTGTTTAACCCACTTTTAGTGTCGAAGCCAAATTCTAGCTCTGTATGTGAAGAAAAAAACTTTGAACGCTTGTTCCGTTTGCATGGACAAGTAGTGCGCAATTTTTTGTACTATAAAAGTGGTTCTTTGCAATTGGCCGAAGATTGGTTACAGGAAGCATTTTTGAAATTGTGGCAAGATTGTGAAAAAGTTCCCATTGAAAAAGCGCGTTCTTTTTTGTTTAAAGTGGCCCATAACCTTTTTATTGACCATACCCGTCATGAAAAAGTGGTATTTAAATTTTTGCAACAAAGTATTCCAGCAACCCATGAACTCAATAACCCACAGCTTTTATTTGAACACGAAGAACTAATGCAGCAATTGCAGCAATCCATTGCGGAGCTTCCAGAACCCCAGAGGGTGGTTTTTTTACTGAACCGTTTCGATGACTTGAAATATACCGAGATAGCCGAGTTGTTGAACATCAGTGTAAAGGCAGTAGAAAAAAGAATGCATGGCGCACTGGTAGCACTTCGACACAACCTGAAATCAAATGGACCAACTAAGTAGGGTGTTTGATTCGTAAACCGTTTTAAAAATAATGTTCATCATTTTAACTCCGATAAATGTTTCGTGACGATACATTTTTGGCCAGGTGGTTGTCAGGCGAATTGTCTGACTCTGAAAAACAGGAATTTGAGCAATCCCCTGAATACGAGGACTATGAACGGATGATCAATAGCTTGGCTACCCTTAAAGCTCCATCATTTAATGAAGAAAAAGCGTATCGTACTCTACACGAAAAAACGTCAAACCAGCCAAGACGAGGAAAATCCATAACGCTTTTGCGCTGGCTTCAAGCCACCGCAGCGCTTGTATTTTTGGGATTGTTGATTTGGTTTCTGCTTCCAAATCGAGGGGTTGTCTTAAAAACTGAACTTTCTGAAAACAGAAATTTTGTTTTACCCGATGGGACTAAAGTGACGATGCAAGGCAAAACCACGATACGTTTTTTGCCCAAACGCTGGCCGCAAGAACGCTCATTGGACTTGGAAGGAGAGGCTTTTTTTCAGGTTAAACCCGGCAGTACCTTTACCATCAAAAGCCAGGTTGGCAAAGTAGTCGTAATCGGCACTTCCTTCAATGTGTTGGCACGGGATAGCACTTTGGCGGTTCAATGCATTTATGGTAAGGTCAAAGTCATTTCAAATAGTCAAAAAGCCAGGCCCTATCTACTTGAGCAGGGAGATTTTGCACAATTGTATACCAGTACCGAGCATTCGCCCCCGAAGGCAGCCAAGCAGTTTCCCCTCGCTCAGCAAGGCCAAAGCAGTTTCTATGCAGCCTCTTTTGAAGAAGTATTGACTAAAATTGAAACCCAGTTCAATGTCGTAGTGCCCAATAAAGAAAAATACCATTCCCGACGCTTTACCGGAGTTTTTCGCAACGAAGATTTGGAATTGGCATTAAATATGATCTGCATCCCCATGGAACTAAAATATAGAGTTGTTCAGGATCAGGTTTACCTTGAAGACAAATAGTGGCTTGTTTTAATGTGGTCAACTGCTTAACTCAGCGCATACAACTTGATTTTGCGCTAGAGTAAAAAAAAATTACAATTTCTTGGATTATCGGTAGGGTCAATTTGAATTGAACCGTTATGCTACACTAATGATTCCATTGCAGGTTTCTGACCGCAAAGGGAGTACAGGTGAATTGGTTCAATTGATGCACATTTGTTAATATCCTCGTTGTATGATCCAGAAGCTCAAGGAAAAACCCATGAATGAGTTGCCTTTGATGGATACTCAAGATGGGATTGTGTTGTTTTATCCCAATATTCCAAAAAATGCGGCCCAAGCGGTAAGCGAAGTGTTGAACACCCGGTGGATCGGTCAAGGTCCTAAAGTAGATGAATTTGAGAAACGGTTTCAGGCAAAATTCACCGATCCATGTACTTGTATTGCAGTGGGTTCCGGTACCGATGCCCTGCATTTGGCTTATATTCTGGCTGGTTTGGAAGAAGGCGATGAAGTAATTGTCCCTGTTTTCACCTGTACAGCAACCAATATCCCATTTTTGTACATGGGTGTAAAGATTGTATTTGCCGATGTTGATGAAAACCTGAACCTTGATGTCAACCATGTAGCATCGCTGATTACCCCCAGAACAAAAGCAATAGTATGCGTTCACTATGGTGGATTACCTTGCGACATGTCGGCATTGTGGGAAATGGGCAAAGCACACAACATCGCGATCATTGAAGATGCAGCACACGCAATAGGCGCCAAGTACAAAGACCACTACATTGGAAGCCAGAGCGATTTTACCATATTTTCCTTTCAAGCCATCAAACACATCACGACCGGCGATGGTGGAATGTTGGTCATCAAAAACCCTGCGTTGGTTGAAAAAGCTAAGCGCATCCGCTGGTTTGGCATTGACCGCAGCAGCAAGCAAAAAGGAATTTGGGAAAACGACATTACTGAGGTAGGGTACAAATACCAGCTCAATGACATCGCCGCCAGCATTGGACTGGAAGGATTGGCGGAGTTTGATGATCACCTGGCACATCGTCAAAACCTTTACCGCTTGTACGCCAAGCTGCTCAAAAATGTTGAGGGAATCCGCGTAATCGGCACTGAATACACTGATCGGGAACATGCCGCCTGGTTGCTCACCGCGGAAGTTGATGATCGCGAACGGCTAATTGTGCACCTGCGCAATCATGGCATTGAGTCGGCCCAGGTGCATTACCGCAACGACCGTTATTCCATTTTTGGTGGACGAACTACTGGCAAATTTCCTAAAATGGATGCCATCGAAGAACGTTATATTGTACTCCCTCTCCACGCTAAAGTTACCGAAGCCAATGTGGAATACATTGCCGAAGTACTGAAAAAAGGATGGTAATTTATGGATTTTGCTTACCACCAGGTTGCCCTGGATTATGATCCGGTTTTTTCCATTTTGATTCCATCCTGGAACAATCTGGCGTATTTGAAATGTACGATTGAGAGCATTCAAAAAAACAGTGCATTCCGCCATCAAATTGTAGTACACATCAACGAAGGTTTAGATGGTACGGAAGAATGGGTACGCACCCAACAGGAAGTAAGTTTTAGCAAAAGTAGCAGCAACTGCGGGGTTTGCTACGGATTCAACGCCGCATCACATTTGGCACAATCAGCGTACCTGGTTTTCATCGACGACGACATGTACCTTTGCCCGGAGTGGGATCGCTATTTGTTGGAAGAAATTGCCACCCGGCCCGATTCCAAATGGTGCATCAGCAGCACCATGATTGAACCCTTTGACAAAGGAAACCCCTGTGTCATCGCCAATCAGGCTTTTGGCTTGCATCCCGATGAATTTGAAGAGGAGCGTTTTTTAAAAACCTTCGCCCAAATTGAAAAAGAAGACTGGAACGGCAGTCAATGGTATCCCATGGTTTTGCCTACTGCTGTTTACCGTGCGGTAGGTGGCCTCAGCGTTGAGTTTACACCCGGAATGTACAGCGATCCAGATTTTATGATCAAACTTTGGCATTACGGTGTGCGCTATTACAAAGGCCTGAGTAAGAGCAGAGCCTATCACTTTGGCAGTAGAACAACTGCCCGGGTAAAACGCAACGATGGCCGCAGCACTTTCATCCTCAAATGGGGCATGAGCAGCAATACTTTTTTCAAGCATTACCTCAAAATTGGTACCACCTTTTTGGGCGTATTGCCCGATCCAGAAGAAACGGTAAGCCTAGACTGGAAAAAGCGGATCGACCGCTGGAAGGTTAAACTCAAGAAGAGATTCATCTACTTAAACAATTGATGTTCCCTTTGTCCTGAAAAAAATCAAAAATGAGTACTTTGCCCTTGCGATTTTACTCATTTTTGTACAATGAACCAGGTTAGCGTAAAAATCATCTTTTCAGTCCTTTTTTTGTTGGTTTTTCCTCTTTTGCCTTTAAGCGCTCAGCCGACGTTTGAAATTACCTCCCGTTTCAAGAATATCCCTTTGGCCAAAGTTTTTTCTCAGTTGGAAAAAAAATATCCCATCTCTTTTTCCTACGACAATGATGCCGTACAGGGGATTGTCATTCAAGCAGAATTTAAAAAACAATGCCTAAAAAGTGTGTTGCAATCCCTTTTGACGGAGCATGGTCTGGATTATGAATTGATCAAGGGTCAATATGTTTTGGTGAAAAAACTTCAGGCCCAGCCTGCTGCTCCCAAAGAAGAACACATTCCAACCACCACTTTCTGTGGGAGGGTATTGAACGAAGATACTGGTGAGTTGCTGGTTGGCGCGATGGCTACCCTAAAGACCGGTTTAGGTGGGGCGGTTACCGCTCCAGATGGTGCCTTCCACTTTACTGCTAAATATGCGCCAAACGACACTTTAGTGATCAGCTGCCTGGGGTATAAAATGGTGAAAATCCCGGTTTTGCGCCCCGGCACCAGTCCTTGCAGAGATGTGTACCTTACGCTTTCTATTCAGTGGATGAAAGAAGTAGAAGTGGTTGACTTTGCCACCAGTATGCTCAACTACGATACATTGGGAAACGCAACCACCTTTCGTCCAGAACGCATTCCGATATTGCCCGGTTGGGGTGAACCCGATGTATCGCGGGTATTGTTGTTGTTGCCGGGCATAAACAACACCGACGAGGGGGTTGGAAACCTCAGTGTACGTGGAGGGACGCCAGATCAAAACCTCATTTTGTGGGATAAAATTCCGATTTACCACAGTGGCCATTTCTTTGGCTTATACGATGCGATAAACCCCTATGTGGTTCAGAAAGTAGATTTTTATGGCGGAAACTTCAGTGCTAGTTATGGCGGACGAACCTCAAGTGTGATCGATGTGGCGGCCAAACCACAGTTCAACGATAGAAAATGGCATGGTACGGCCGGTTTCAACCTGCTGCATGTTCATGGTTTTCTGGAGGCACCGCTGATCCGCAATAAGCTTAAAGTGATGTTGGCCGGGCGCCGTTCTTATTCAGACCTGCTGCAAAGCGAAACCTACCAGAATCTTTTCAATCAGGTTTTTCAAAATGGTCGCGTGGTATCGGAAAGAGAAACCCATAACCCTCGGGATAGTACCGTAAGCTGGAAACCTACTTTTTTTTATTTCGATGTCAATGCAAAATGCTTGTGGGATGTAGCCAAAAAACATAAAGTTTCAGCCAGCCTGTACCAAGGGAAAGATCAATTGAAGTACTATTATCGATACAGCGACCCTTCTTACTTCTTCACCAGCCGAGACGGCTTGTCGACGGAAAATATTGGCATCAGTGCCCAGTATGCTGGTGAATGGTCGGAGCAGCTAAAGGCGGATTATTCCTTGGCCATTAGTCGCTTTCACAACTATTACAGTTACGCTTACAGTTGGGATCGGAAACGCCCAAAAGAATACCTGCATCGTCAGTTGAATAAATTGGAGGACATTACCCTTAAGCTAAATCATAAATTCAGTATTGACCCAAAAACAAGCATTGCTTTTGGCTATCAATTCTCTAGATATGCCCATAAAATCAGGTATCGGGATATTGCTTTTGGCGATCCACAAGGAGCCAATCGTTACCGGGACAGTACTGATTCGGGATTGCACACTTTGTTCGTCGAATCCCACATCAAATTTAATTCCAGTTGGTTGTTACAGTTGGGGATGCGCGAAAACTATTACCAAAGCCATCAGCGATTTTACCATGAGCCTCGGGTACTGCTGCAATGGTCTTTTCCTCATTCTCTCTGGCGACTCCAAACCTCTTTTGGCCAATATTATCAATTTTTGTTTCAAAGCCTTCAATGGAACAGCGTTGGGGTAGGGGCTCCTTTTTGGCAAGCATCAAGCAAAGGAAATCCCGCCCAACATACCTGGCAAGGCACCATCGGGTTCCAGTACGACAACCCCAATTTGTACATAAGGGCCGAAGGCTACATCAAAAGACTCAACGGCCTGACTTCAGAAACCCTGCGCCTAAAACCAGACCAAGAGAATCCTTATTCTTTTGATGGCAGTAGCCAAGCCAAAGGGATCGATTTCCTGTTGCGTAAAAGCTGGTATCCTTATAGCTTCTGGGTGTCTTATTCACTTGGGAAAGTCACCCAGCATTTTCCGGGGCTTAATTCCAATGTCTCCTTTCCTTCCCAAAGCGACGTTCGGCATAGGTTGGTCTTGGTCAATATGTATACCCTTAAGAACTTCGATTTTTCCCTCAACCTAAACTACCGATCTGGTCAACCCGTTACTGCCCCAGATACCCTTTATCAAGTGGAATGCAATGAGTGTGTGAATGGATTCACCCAAAGACTTGGTTATTTGCGCTTGAACACCTTACGGCTGCGGGAAGTCATCCGTGTAGACATGGCTGCAAACTGGAAATGGCGGCACCCCCAATGGGAAGCGAGGATAGGGCTCTCCATTTACAATTTACTCAATCGGATCAACATCCTGGATAGGGACTTTGTGCTCGACCTTCCACCCATCAACCAGCCGCAGATCGGTTCTTTGCGTGAAATCAATCGCCGAGCCGCAGGTTTGACCCCTAACCTGGTAGTACAATTTCGGTTCTAAGAGGATGCTTCCATTCCGTACACCACTGGTCATTTTACAGATGGATTCATGGTGTCACTCCTGTTTCCGATTGAACTGTGGATAGGGTACGTCACCTTTGCTGGCATACCACAGAATCCGATTCATCAGATCATCCTCACCTTTGTCCACGCCACCGCTCATTTGCTCTAGCGATTTTTGGGCATAAAAAAGGGCAGGCCCTTGCAACGCCGACAAAGACTTGTTCATTTCGTTGAGGGGGATTCGGTTGGGTAAATATTGGTAGGGCACCATTTGCTTCACATCAGTAAAACATTCAAACATGGGCCGTGCGGTAGCATCCATACTGGTCATGGGGGGAAGGCCCAGAATCTGCTCAATGGTGCGCAACATCGAAATCTGGTTGAAATTGGTATGGATCGTTTTACCCAATCGGGAATAAGGGCTGATCACCAAGGCCCCTGTACGGTAGGCCGAAATGTGATCCCAGCCGCCTTGCGAATCGTCTTCAGTAACAAAAACCACCGTTGAATCCCAAAAGCGACTTTTGCTCAGGGCTTCAATGATGCGACCTAGCGCCAGGTCATTGTCGGCCACCTGGGCCCGGGAGGTAGGGTAGCCCGGGCTGGTACCTGCGGTATGGTCGTTGGGGAGGGCCATGACCATCAGTTGGGGCAACTGATCACCCGGCATTTTTTCATAATCTGCTAACTCCTTAATGAAGGCATCCGCCCGCATTTGATCGTTGATTTTGGGGTCATCGTAACCCGGAAAATTTTGGGACAAAATGGGGCGTACCCTTGAAATGGTGCTGGTATTTTTAAACTCAAAAGGCTTTTTGTCAAGGTAGGTTTGATAAATGGCGCTCCAGTCCAGTTTGTGGTCAAACTCCATGTCGCAAGCCTCGCCATAAATGCGTACCGTTTTGCCATGATCCAGGGCATGATTCCAAATGAACCCTTCCCGGGTGTACACCATCGCGTCGTATTGGCGGTGCGGATAACTGCGGAACCAGGCACGGACACTTTTTTCCACATAATCGGATACAATCCCCGCGTCCGTCCATTGGTGGCCTTCGGCAGAAGATTTACCCGACACGTGGTAATTGTCGAGCAGGGAATATTCCAGGGCCAGTTTGTGTTGGTTCGGGGTGATGGAGTCGCCAAAAATACAGAGGGAGGGCATGCCCCGGCCCTGCTTCAAATCGCCATAGACCTGGTCGTAAGTCCGGTTTTCTTTGATGATGTACAAAACGTGTTTGAACACCGAAGGCTCGCCGATGCGCTCTGGTACCGGGCGCGGCGCTACATTGGGGCGCGGCGCCTGGCGGGTAGCTTCCACCCGGAAGCTCATGTTCATTTCCCGAACCTGTTTGCTGTATTTTTTTAGCTGGGATGTTTTGGGTACTGGAATGATGGAGAGGGAAGCCAATTGTTCGTGTGCATTAAAAGCGCCAGCAAAAGTGGTATCCGTTTTGGAAAAGCGTTTTTTCTGCTCTGGCGTATTGTTGCGTACCCGGGCACCACGTGCTTCCAGGTTGCATACATATAAGGTGTTTTGACTGCACAACAAACCCGAAGGATAGGCTTCGGTAGGAATGTACCCGATTACTTTGGGCTTTTCACCCAGGCGTACTACCGCCAAGGCGTGGTCCAACCCGTTCGATACGTACAAGGTTTTACCCAAGCTATCTAGGGCTAAGCCATTGGGGCTACTGCCGAGTAGTGCACCTCCAATTTGGAACAAGCCCACGGGGATTCTTAGTTTTTCTACATCACTCCTTACATCGATCACCGATACGTCGTCACTATTGCCGTTGGCCACATAAAGGGTCTTTTGGTCGGGGCTGAGGGCCATGGCATTGGGATGGAGGCCTACTGCAATTTCTTTAAGCGCCTTGCCTGTGTTTGGGTCAAACACGCTTAGCGTACCTTTTAAAGTAGCTCCAGTGCGGGGATCAATATAGGCTTCGCCGTATGGCACGCCCGCAGTCTCCAACTTGGGGTCGGTAGGCATGGGACCCGCCCAATTGCTGACGTATACTTTGTTTTGAGCTACTTTTACCCCAAAAGGAGCGACCCCGGTATTGGCCGTCCAGACGATCTGGCGCGTGGCAAAATTGATTTTGAGCAATTGGTTGTTGCCGTTCAATACGAGGTACAAAAAGGGCTGACCAGCCTCAAAAGACACTTCCACTTCGTTGGGCAAGGCACCAGGAGCTGGCGCTTTGGGAGGGATGGGCAACAGCTCGACCTGGGTGATTTTATTGCCATCCCAGGAGGCGATCAACAGCCCTCCTTTGTCATTTTCTTGCCCAGCTGCGCTCCAGAGGATATAGGTTTGGTTTTGAAAAACCAGGGTTTTGATCCCGGAGTAGGTATTTTTTAAGTTTGAAAAACGAGGGTCTTTGTTGATTTCCCAGCGGGTAATGATCGTTTGAGAACGGCGATCCAGAATGGCAATGCCGAAGCGGTCTTCGATGACCAGGTGGGTATTTCCGGGCAATAGGGCTACATCCAAGGTATGGTTTTCCAGACGGGGTTCGCCATAGGTCAGTACTTTTCCTGCCGAAGCGACCAAGCGGTTATAGGGCATCATCACCGGAGCACTTTCGTCCAATTTGCGCTCATCTGATTCGTGTTGATAGGGATTGTTTTTTTGGGCAAAAACCAGGATAGCTGTGCTGCAAAAAAAGAATGCGACAAGAAAGGAAAGTAATCTCATGATGGGTAATGCTTAAATGGTCACACAATGATACTTTTTTCTGGCAAAAACAAAACCATAAGCACCCTTTCTAACCAAACGTTTACCATAAATTAATGCAAAAATTACATTGTAAGGCTTACTGATATTTTACCGTTAATTCTGAGCTCGGGCACCGAAGACCAAATTTGATTCCAATAAGTTTGTGGTGTTTTTTAGAGTTTATTTAATTCTTCTAACCAATCAAATAACTCAATGAAGTATCTTTTTACACTCACACCTCCTTTCAAGTTGGTCGGGAGTTTTTTGCTGCTGATTGGCATGCTGATCAGCACTCCAGCGCTTTTTGGAACAGCAAAAGCCCCTCATTCCAGCTTCAACAAGCATGCCGAAATCACCATTTCTGGACAAATCATTGACGCAACTACTCAGGAACCACTCATTGGAAGTACCGTACTGATCAAAGGAACCAGCCAAGGGACTACCGCTGATCTGGAAGGAAAATACTCCCTTACCGTACCGGATGAAAAAGCCATCCTGGTTTTTGAATTTGTAGGTTATGAAAAGCAAGAAATACTGGTAGGCAGCCAAACCAGAATCGACGTTTCCCTGAAGTCCAGTGCCCTGGAACTTTCTCAGGTACTCGTAGTAGGTTATGGCAGTACGACCAAAAAAGACATGACGGGTTCGGCCAAATCGATCAAGAACGAGGATTTTAACCGAGGCATCATCAACTCACCTGAGCAATTGCTGCAAGGCAAGGTATCGGGGGTAAACGTAACTTCAGCTACAGGCGAACCCGGTGGCCGCCAGAGCATCACCATCCGTGGCCCGGGTGGGGTACGCACGGGTAGTACACCCTTGTTTGTGCTGGATGGCTTAGCACTGGATAATTCTGGTACCGGGGGCAACACCAATCCACTGACCTTTTTGAACCCACAGGACATTGAGTCGATCGACGTTTTGAAAGATGCGTCGGCTACGGCCATCTATGGTTCTCGTGGCGCCAATGGCGTGGTGCTGATCACCACCAAAAAAGGCAAATCCGGCTTTTCAGGTATGACTTATTCGGGTAGCCTGGGTATTTCCAACTTGGCGAATCCCATTGACCTTTTCACTGCGGATGAATACCGTCAGGAAGTGCCCAAAGTAGGTGGCGTATTGGAAGACCTGAAAGGAAATACCGACTGGCAAAAAGAAATCAGCAGAACGGCCATTACCCGCAACCACAACCTCTCTTTGAGTGGCGGTGCCAATAAACTTTCCTATTATGGTTCCTTCGGCTTGCAACAGCAAGAGGGTATCCTGAAAGGCAATGACCTCAACCTGTACACTGGCCGCTTGAACATCAGCCAGAAATTCCTGGACGATCGCCTGCAAGTGGATGTGAACCTGAATGCCACCAGCACCCTCAACGAACGGCCTCCGATCGGTAGCTTGATTGGTGGTGCCATTTCGGCCAATCCAACTTATCCTGCTTACGATCCAACCACTGGGCTTCCATTTCGCTATGCCGCCGGAACCAACCCATTGATTACCCTGGGCTTGGAAAAGGACATTACCACCGTTAACCGCATCATTGGTAGCATTACACCTTCCTTGACTTTGGCTAAGGGCCTGGTGTACAAACTCAACTTTGGCATCGACAATGCCACTTCTACCCGTGACCTGCAATCTTTGGCTAGCGCAGTGCCTCAGCAAGATGGTCGCCTGGAAACAGTCAATACCATCAATCGCAACCGCCTGATTGAGAACTACGTCACTTATACCTTGGACAATGATGTACATGGCTTGACCGCTTTGGCCGGACATTCTTACCAGAATATCTACCTTCAAGGCCGGAGCACCAGCATCAACAAATTCCCGATTTCGCCCATTGAGCCCATTTACAACCCAGGATTGGGACAAGAATTGACCCTGGCCAATAACCGCCCCGGTGGTTTTGCCTTGATCAATGAGTTGCAGTCTTTCTTTGGTCGGGTGAATTACCAGTTCCGCGATAAATACCTGCTGACTGCAACGGTACGTGCCGATGGTTCCTCCAAGTTTGGGGAAAACAACAAGTATGGCGTTTTCCCATCGGTGTCTGCTGGTTGGAGGATTGCTGAAGAAAGCTTCATGAAAGGCGGCATTTTCAGCGAATTGAAATTGCGCGCAGGTTGGGGACAAACGGGTAACCAGGAAATTCCTTCCAAAATCACCCAGCCATTGTTTACCTCTACGGTTTCGGGTACTACCAGTTATCCACTCGCTGAAACTGGGCCATTCCCTGCTGGTACGACCTTTACCCGTTTGGCCAACCCGGACATTCAGTGGGAAGTTTCTACCCAGATCGACCTTGGTTTGGATTTTGCATTGTTCAACGGAGCATTGACGGGTACCATCGATTATTTCAACAAAGTATCGAACAACATCCTGCTGGAAGTTATTCCTGCCGACCCGGTTCAACCTGCTTCCTCTATCTGGACGAACGTAGAGAACATGGAGATCACCAACCAGGGGGTAGAACTGGACTTGAGCTACCGTCACCGTTTTGCCAATGGTTTCAAACTGGAACTGGGCGGTAACGTCACCTTCATCGACAACATCGTAGAGAACTCGCCTTACACTGTGATTCCTTCAGGATCTGCTTCGGGATCTGGTTTGACTTCTGCAACCATCAATGGATATGTGAATGGCCAGCCGATTGGTACTTTCTTCTTGAGAGAGTTCACCGGTTTTGACGAAAAAGGGCTGAGCACTTACCGCGATACCGACGGCGACGGCGTAGTGAGCGACAAAGACCGTATTTCTGCGGGTAGCGCTTTGCCTACTACCATGTACAACTTCAATACCGTATTCTCTTTCAAAGGGTTTGACCTGCGCGCCAACTTCAACGGATTGTCTGGCAACATGATTTATGACAACACTGCCAACACCAACTTCTACAAGCTGCGCCTATCAAAAGGGATCAATACTACCCGTGAAGCGACCCTGTTCCCTAACGAATCGGTGAACAACGCCGCGCCAGTATCCACTCGTTATTTGAAAGATGGCGCTTTCTTGCGTTTGAACAACGTGGCCTTGAATTATACCTTCAACACCGAAGCACTGGGCATCAGCAAGTACGTAAAAGGGTTGAACTTGTCGGTAACGGGGCAAAACCTGTGGTTGAGCACCAAGTACGACGGCTACGATCCTGAAGTCAACAACGACCGCAGCATCAGTGGCATTTCTTCTTACGGCATCGACTATCTGAGCTACCCGAAAGCAAAATCAGTGATTTTTGGCCTTAATGTAACTTTCTAAAAAACGACAATCATGACTAAAAATATAGTTTTTTCATTGGCGCTGTTGGTAGGCATTCTTTTTACCTCCAATAGCTGTACCGATCTCGATGAGATCATTCTGGACGAAACCTCAGCTGTCGGGCTTTCGGACAAACAAGCTGCCGATGGCAACCTGGCTCCAGTATATGCTGCCCTGCCCTCGCTGTTTCAGCACACGACCTACTTCGCACTGCAGGAAATCTCTACCGACGAAGCCATCCTGCCTTACCGTGGGGGTACCGACTGGGGCGACAATGGTATCTTCATCGCCTTGCACACCCATACCATCACCAGTGCTGACCCCAACGTGCGCAACACTTGGACGATTCTGTTGACGGGGATTTCCCGCTCGGTAACGGCCATCAACGCACTGGCTACCAATCCTGATCCAATTGCCAAAACCTACCTTGCGGAAGCACGGGGGATGCGGGCTTATTACAACCTGGTACTGCTGGACTTGTTTGGATTGATTTTCATCAAAAATGACCTGGGCGAAGTGTCTACCATTCTGCGTGGCACCGAGGCAGTGAATTTCCTGCGGGATGAATTTTTGGCTGTCGAACCCGACTTGGCGACGAATGTAGGCCCTGGTCGTTTGACCAAGGCTGGGGTTTGGGGTCTATTGGCCCGCTTGCACCTGAATGCAGCCGTTTACCGCGATCCTTATGCCGCTACTTTTGATTTCAAAGGTGAGGACATGGATAAAGTCATTGATTACACCAATAGAATCATTAGTGGAGGTCAACACCAGTTGGTAGCCGACTATTTCTCCATCTTCAACATGGACAACCACACCAACAAGGAGCTGGTTTTCGCGGTGGATCAACGCGCTGAATTGAACGGCCACAACCGTTTGGCCTATTTCTCTTTGTCTGGCGATCAATTCCCCTTGGCTGCTTTCCCTGGTGCCAACGGCACGGATGGCCCAGCGATCACGCCCGATTTTTACCGCACCTGGGTGAATGCTTACGCGCCAACCGACCCTGCTGAGGTTGACCCACGTTTTTACCGCCAAAACTGGACCATTCCAGTCGACTCCTGTGTGGATGGAGCTACTTTTAACATGAACCGCGGTATCCTGCGCGGTCAGCAATACGGTTTTGTACGGGTAAATGGCGCTTTTGTAAGATGTGCCGATGGCAAATTGAAAGTAGGCAAGTTGTTCAATACTTCTCGCAACAAACCTACCCTGCCCGTAAACTTTACCGAGAAGGTGGATTACACGGTTGCTGGTAGTGATTACAGTACCGGCTACCGGGTATTGAAATACGAATTCAGCAAAAAGTCAGCCAGCGGCCGAAACCTGGGTGACGTGGATTTACCGATCGTACGTTTGGCGGATGTATACCTGATGCGCGCTGAAGCCAAATTGCGCAAAGGCAATGACGCAGCGGGTGCCCTGGCGGATGTTAACGCAATCCGTGCTGCTCGTACTTTCAGCAAACCTGCGCCTGCTTTGACCAGCATGAACCTGGATCTGTTGTACCGCGAGCGTGGCTTTGAGTTGTACTGGGAGCTGCAACGCCGTACCGACATGATCCGCTTCAACAAGTACGAAGGTGTTTGGACGGAAAAGAATAACGCGGACAAATTCAAACGTTTGTTCCCGATTCCTCAAACGGCTATCGATGGTGCTTCGAATATCCCCGGGTATTTGAAGCAGAATCAGAGTTATTGATTTCTAGTGAGTGCTAAATAATAGAGCGGGCTGCCTTCAGGAATGGAGGCAGCCCGTTTTGGTTTAAGGCTGGCTGAGTATAAAGTGCATCTTTTTAACCATTAAGGACTTGTTTTGCAATTTTTCTTGTAGTTTTAGTCTCATTGACATCAATAACTACTCAATTATGACAGAAAAGGAAAACAAAAAATCAGGAAATGGTATAGGCATTGGGGCTGCTCTTGGCGTTGCATTCGGAGCAGCCTATGGCGCTTCTTCGGGAAACACGGCTTTGAGCATAGCCATGGGATTGGCTATAGGGGTTGCTGTTGGTGCGATTTTTGACTTGGTAAAAACCAAGGGAATAATTTGACTTAAAACTTGTTTATGCCAAGGATAAAAATCCTGCTGCCATGAGCTGTTAGCAGTACTTGTAGAGCGAGGTCATAACACATAATAATCAGAATTGGAAAAATCAAAATCTATTGCAGGCATTGTTGGACCGACATTAATTGTTATGGTTTTGTCAGAATTGAAAATATGGAATCCGACGCTTTATGAGACACAAATTGCACCGCTAGTATACCTTTCGGGAGTACTTCTGTTTATTGCCGGGATTTCAATTGTGCGCAGTCATAACATTTGGGTTTTTGGTTGGCAAACGAGCTTGACAATTATTGGGTGGTTAGCTATTCTGCTTGGGCTTATTCGTATGTTTTTTCCTCATGTATATAAAACACAGTTTAAGAATAATAATTCTGCTTTGACAATAGAGGCTTTGCTCATTTTGCTTGGCATTTATTTAACCTATCAAGCATATTGGCCAAGGAGAACAACGAACCGCTAGATCACCCTAGTCCAAAACCCTATCATTTTTATACACTTTTCGCTCACACAGTTTAGGTTTTCTGAGCGAAAAGTGCCCTTTTTTACCCACTTTTCGCTCAGCATTAGGATAGAGTTGGAGCGAAAACTCCATTTTTTTGAGCGTTTTTGCTTGAACTGCAAATTTTTCACCTTAGAAAGAACAAGCAGCAACCTTACGTCGAAAACTCTGGACTTTCGCAGAAGCCACCAAAACCCGCAAACGTCTGAGCCTTACCTTGCTTACCACTTATGGTTTGAATCGAAATGGTAATAGTTCGGGATTGGTGGAAACGGTGCTGACGCTGGAGGATTTGTTTTTGGAGTGATCAGTTAGGGGGGCAGTTAGGGGAATTTTTTTTATGAAATAGGCCATTTGCCATAAAAGATCGTTAACTATACCTCACTGCGTGAGAAAAAGTGCAAAAAGGGCACAAAAAAGGGTAAGCAAGGTTAGATTTACGTCGACCAAAACAAAATCCAAATGCTTACCCTCAACATCAGCGAGGCTGACATTGAGCACGTAAAATACGAAAGAATTCAATATCCCTTGGCTCGAATCCGAGTACGTTTTGATGCCCTGTATCTGACGAGCCAAGGCTACACCCGGCATCAAGTGAGTGAACTTACTGGTTTGCACCGCAATACCATCACTAAATACATCAAAACGTATAACGAAGGTGGCCTTGAGCAACTCAAGGTACTCCATTGGCAAGGCCCCAAGTCTTGTCTTAGTGGCCATGAGCAAAGCCTTGAAGATTATTTCCGGGCTCATCCCCCGCATACAGTCAAACAAGCCCGAGCCGCCATCATTCAAATCTCCGGAGAGACTTTAAGCGTAGCAGAAGTACGGCGCTTTTTGCATAAATTAGGCATGAAACCACGTAAAGCTGGGCACATCCCTGCCAAAGCTGATGTGGACAAGCAAGCAGTTTTTGTTAAGGAACAACTTAAACCTTTGTTGAAAAAAGCAAAAGCCAAAAAATGCTATGTCTTCTTTATGGATGCTGCCCATTTTAACCTCATGCCTTTAGTGAGTATGATCTGGTCTTTTACCAGAATCTTTATCAAGGCGGCGGCCGGGCGTAATCGGATCAATGTTTTAGGGGCGATGGATGCAGTAACTTTGCAAGTTTATGCTTTGATTAACACCACCTATATCAATGCCCAGTCGGTTACAACAGTATTAGAAATGCTCAGTCAACGCTGCAAAAAAGGCCGTCCAATCTACGTCGTACTGGACAATGCACGATATCAACACTGTGATTTTGTCAAAGCTTGTGCCAAGAATTTAGGCATTACCCTGGTTTTTTTACCACCTTATTCGCCTAATCTCAACCTGATTGAACGACTTTGGAAGTACATCAAGAAAGACATCCTGGCCAATCGTTATTTTGAATCAGCTGACCTTTTCCATGAGGTGGTCGTTGACGCTATTCACCTCATTAACCATTGCCCCAAAACCAAAGCAGAGATCAAATCTCTTATAACACACAACTTTCAGTCTTTTGCACAAAAGCTCACGCAGTGAGGTATAAACATAAAAAAGCTGTGTTTAAAAGTACTATTTATTTCTTCATCGTCCATAGGGACAAAAACGCCAAAAATGAAACAGACCTTAACTTTACTGCTACTTCTGGCCATTCCACTCCTAGGTTTTGCACAAGAAATAAAAATGATTAAGGATTGGAGCCAGGCAAAAGAACAGGCTGAAAAAGAAAACAAAAAAATATTGATCATTTTGACGGGGAGCGAGTGGTGTGCACCTTGTAAAAAAATGGACAAAAATGTGCTGGCAACCCCTGAGTTTAAGCAATATGCTGAGGAACACCTAATTTTGTTTTTGGTTGACCTTCCAGGAGGCGGGTTGGTAATGAATAGCCAGGTTTATCAAGACTATATGCGGTTTAAAAAGGAATACCAAACCGACGCTTTGCCTTCCTTAATTCTTGTAGACAAAACGGGAGGAAAAATCAAAACTTTGACGGGGAGGATGTTTAATTTGGAAAATGTATTGAGTCAGTTGAAAGAAGGTTAATGTGTTTGTTTGTGCGGCCATTTGAAGCAAAACAAAAAAAATTAGACATGCTCTAAAAGGCTCAAAAGGCCAAAATAAAGACATTGTGATCAGTCCTTCAATTTTGATCGCACGGGCCTTATAATGGTAAATAATACATCATCCCGTCCCACTCACTCTGCTCACTCGCATGAACAATCAGCAACAAATCAAGTATTCGTCCAAGTAAAGCATCCTGTTCAACGAGAAAAATCCCTGGTATAGGACGATTTTCATTCATCCATTCCATGGCAAGAGGATGAATGGTAGGTACATCATGCGTAATCAAAATCCGATTTCAGCCACGGCCCATTTAAGTACTTCAGGGTCAGGTTTTCCAGAAAGACCTACATCGTGAACACGTACAATATCCAATCTAGGCCCCAAGCCATCATAGGAATTGTTACGGTGCGCTGCACCTTTAAAAAGCATGGTATCCCCCTTTTCTACAGACGTTTTGGCGGCTCTGCCGCTGGTCGGTTTGCCTGGAGTAGCCCAAATTGGCGTAACGTTTTGAATAGACTTAATGTTAGTTGATTATCAGGTAATTGTGTAATCTTTAGAGTCGACGACCGGCGGCAGCGCCGCCAAAACGTCTATAGACATAGTGCTGGATGAGTGAATTAAAGGTGCGCACCGCAACCACCTTACTCCCACCCTCGAACATCATCAAAAAACTCAAAAACGTAACGCTCATCATATTCCACCTCAAACTTGCGCAACAACTCCAAATATTCAGCCCTAAATGACTTTTTCCGATGATGGGCCTCTTGATTTTCAATGTATTTGGCTACAGCTGGAATCTGGGAACGACTATAAGAAAATGCACCATATCCTTTTTGCCATTCAAATTTAAACCGTGATAGTTGATTGATTTTGATGTAATCGTTTGAACTGGTTTTTACGTTTTCGATCAAATCAGGAAGTAACTTGGTGTGATTGTACCCGATAAGCATATGGACATGATCCGGCATTGAATTGATGGATAACATTTTGTGCCCATGATTTTGCACGATGCCAGTGATGTAGCCATGGAGTTTTTCACGCCATGGTTTTTGGATGAGCGCATCGCGGTTTTTTACAGCAAATACAATTTGAAAATAGAGCTGAGTGTAGGTATTAGCCATTGGGGATTGGGTTGCGGTGCTGCACCTTTAATGAACTAATCTGCTTGAATTTCTACAAACGTTTTGGCGGCTCTGCCGCTGGTCGGGGGCTCAAAATAGTGAAATCAGCATAAATTTTGTGGTTAGTTTGGCTAGTTATTTCATTCAGGAACGGGCGCAACAGCGTTTTGTGCCCCTAAAAAGAGAATAGAAAAAAGATAATGTGAATCCCCATTTTTGTAGTGACTAAAAAACGAGAATGGATCAT
>JAIYAV010000030.1 GCA_027488855.1 Saprospiraceae bacterium | reverse complement strand
TTCCATAAATTGCCTCGGGAGTTTTCGGGTTTTGAATTTTTTGTTTCGCAACCTAAAAGTAGTAGAAACTTGTAAACTCCCGACTTTTATCCGCTCGCCCCGATTTTGTCATGCACTCAATTCATTTCAACTTCTCCATCTCCCCCCGCACAAACGTCCCCAAATCCCGTACATACTCCTGCGAGAAATCAAAACGAATCCCCGCTTCAGCATAAATCTCCCGAATCGAGCGCGTATTGCCCAAGCGCATGGCGCGCGTAAAGGCCGCAACGGCCTGCTCCGGATTTTCGCGGTATTGCCGCCACAGGGCGATGGCACCTAGTTGGGCGAAGCCGTATTCGATGTAATAAAATGGCACTTCAAACAAGTGGAGCTGTTTGTGCCAAAGGTTTTCGATGTATTGTTCGAGGCTGGAGTAGTCCAAGACTCCCGGTGTGAAGGCGTGGAAACTTTCGGTCCATTTGGCGCGGCGCTCTTCCTGCGTATGATTGGGGTGGGTATACAACCAGTGCTGGAACTGATCGATGGTGGCGATCCAGGGCAAAACCTTGAGCACGTGCTCCAATTGGGTGATTTTGGCGCGGCGCAGGTCGGCTTCGTTGGGGAAAAAGAGGTGCCAGTGATCCATCGTGAGCAATTCCATGGTCATGGCGGCCAGTTCGGCTACTTCAAATGTAAATTTCCGATCAAATAATAGTGGATAATCGCGGGTGAGGAAAAAATGGATGGCGTGGCCACTTTCGTGCATGAAGGTGCGCAAGTCGCCTAGCGAGTTGGTCGCATTCATAAACACAAAGGGCATCCGCGTCGCTTGCAAAGGCATGTTGTAGCCGCCGGGGCGTTTGCCGGGGCGGGAAGCCAAATCCAGAAAACCATTTTGCTGAATCAAACGAATGATTTGGGCATACTCGGGATGAACCTGCTCCAGACACTGAATGCCCTTGTGCAGCAATTCGTTGGTATCCTTGAAGGGGTGCAACGGCGCTTGCCCGGCCGTATCCGCATTCAAATCCCAGGGCCGCAATTGGGTGACCTTCAGGTTTTGTTTGCGGGTGAGGTACAGTTCATTCAAAATCGGCAAAACCTCGGCTTTCACCGCCTGATGAAAATCGTGGCAATCGGCAGGGCTATAATCAAAACGACCCAACTCCTGAAAAGCGTAGTCTCGGTAATTGTCCATCCCAGCGTTGCAGGCAATGGCGTGGCGTTTTTGCAGCAACTCGTCAAACAACTGATCCAATTGGCTGGTATCCTGTAGGATGCGGCGATTGATTTTGTGGTAAATGTTCCGGCGACGCTGGCGGTTGGGTTCTTCCAAAATGGTATTGGCTTGCTGGAGGGTCATTTGTTTGCCATCCATGCCAATCATCATTTGTGAAAAAATGCGGGCGTATTCCTTGGTTTTGAGTTGTACATCGGTGTTGAGGGCGACATTTTCTTCCTGAAACAGGTCCACCGAAGCCTGGATGTTGCGCAAATAGATCTCGTACCGACGCGCATCCAACTGGTTCAAATAAGGCGACTCTACCAGTTTTTTGTTCAAGGCTTGATCGAGTGGATCTAATTTGGGTAAAATTTCTTGGATAACGTATTGGTAACGTTGATTGGCTGCTTGATTTTGGTTGTCTGCCGACAATTGGATGTAAGCCCAACTGATGGTTTCTCCCAATTGAGCCTCAAGGTCACTGCGCTCAGTGATCCATGTACTCAAGTCCTGGACCGAATGGATCGGTCGCTGGAGCAGTGTGGTGAATGTAGGTTCTACATCCTCCCATGTTTGTGGTAGTGCCGGTATAGAATAGTCCGTACAAGCGCTTGTTTTGGTCGCCGGTAGATTACGCATAGTATAGGTCGCCTAAAAAAGTTGCACAGTTGAGTAGTTGAAGGGTTGAAAAGTATAACCGAGTATAAAAAGTTGAGTAGGCGACTCCAAAAAGTGCGTATCTCTTCAACTTTTCAACCCTTCAACTTTTCAACTATTCTTCAACTTTTTCCGCGTCTCCTTCCGTTTCTACCACTTCCGTTTCTACTACTTCAGCTTCGTCTGCTGCAGTTTCTTCGGTTTCATCTTCTTCGGTTTCTTCATCTTCTTCCATCGTGGTGTAACCCAGTTCGTGCAAATGCGCGAACCACTTGATGGCTTTTTTGATGTCGCCCGTGTTCACCCGATCGCGGTCATAATCGGGAAGGATCTGCGCGAAATAAGTATGTAGCTTATCGCCAGTTTCAGTCACAGCAGGCATGGGTACTGCTTCCAGTTTGTCCAGCATGCTTTGGAAAACAATTTTCAATTCTGAAGTTTCACCATCATTCGTATAAATGCCAATGGATTCCAATGGTGTAAACTGATGTTGCCGTACAGATGCGAAACGTCTTTTACCGTTGGCTAGGTCTTCTACAATCAACCCGTTGTTGCGATTGGCCACCATCTTAAACAGCCCTGGTAAGCCGCTCACCGCTACTAAACCCTTAATTTTCATGTTGTACAATTTCTGTTTTTCAATTGAACGCGCAAATGTACAAACAATTATGATAACCCATATAGCTCACGCATTCATTCGTGAGATACCCGGGTGGGTTTTGCAAACCACGAAGCCTTTCGTGGAGAATTGGCTAGAATAATAGTGAAATATGTATGGAAAGCCTCTTTGTAATGCAAATGTAAAAAAAATTTTATAAACCAAAGCTTTTTTGGTGTACGGTTGTTTTTTTTGGGCAAGCGGTCGATTTATTTTTTCAATAAAACAATCAACGTGCAGCGTATTGCTCTTCTACGTAGGTTAAAATGGCTTCGATGTCCTCGTCTTTGAGGCTACTGGCGGGCGTCATGATGACGGGTTTCCATTTGTTCCATAGCTCTTGAGCACGAGGGTGGCCAGCATCGATCAAGGCCTGCGAATTGCGAATCCACTGGTACAGATCCGTACGTGGATAAGCCGCCCAACGTTCTTGAAGGCCTCCCAAGGCTGGACCAGTCAGGTTCGTTTGCATGTCGCGATTGTGGCAGGAGGCGCAGTTGTTTTTGAACAGGTCTTTGCCTTTTTGCGCCGTCGGACTAAGTATGGGCAGCGCAATTTGTACCACTTGCACTCCATCATTTTTGCGGCCAAAAAAGTGGGAATAGTTTTGCCAAAAGAGCAAAATCAATACAATCACTAGTAAAAAACCAGCCCGGGTAAGTTTGGAAATGGCGGCCAGCATCTCGTCATTCAGGTTTTCCTGGCTTTCTTCCTCAATGAATTTTTTCATGGTTTGGTTTGGTTTTAGTTTGTAAATGAAATAACTTTTTCAATGAATCAAGGCTATCGGGTACCCCCTTGAGTTGTTGTTTTAAGGGGGTATTGAGTTTGGGTAGGGGCAAATCAAGCGACTTATTTTGAGGCGGGTACAAAAAAAACAGAACTACCATCACCAGCAAAACCGTTGCCGCTAGGTTCAACCAATGCAAGTTGCGATTCAGCCGCCGGGCCAAAAAACGCAACTTTTGAGGGGCTGTTTCCCGCTCGATTTTTGCCCATAAATTGGGTGGTGGCTCGGCCTGGTGTTCAGCCAGTTTTTTTTGCAACAACCCTTCAAAGGATTTGGGATCTCGTGGTTTCATCTGGCATTCATTTTTTTGAGTTGTTCCAATCGGTTTTTCAGGGCAATCTTCGCTCGCAGGTATTGCGAGCGCGATGTCCCTTCACTGATGTCGAGCATGGTGGCAATTTCGGCATGGGAATACCCTTCGATGGCGTACAGATTGAGGACAGTGCGATACCCCTGCGGCAGGTGATTGAGCACGGTAATCAACTCGGAGGCGCTGAGGGCACCAATGATGTCTTCGTCGGTGTACAGGTTTTCCGGGGGTTCTACGTAGGGCAGGAATTTGAGGTTTTTTTTGCGCAGGCGACTCAGCGCGGTATTGACCATGATTTTACACATCCAGCCTTCAATGCTTCCATCCCCGCGAAAGGCCGATAATTCCCGAAAAATTTTGATAAAACCTTCCTGGAGCATGTCGTTGGCTTCGCCTTCATCGCGCCCATAGCGCAGGCATACGGCGTACAAACGGGGGCTGTAGCGTTCATAAAAACGAAACTGAGCACGGCTGTCGCCTGCGATACAGGATTGCAGCAGGTCATCGGGTTCTAGGGCCATAAGGGTGTTGCTTGCTTTCGCCATGGTTCGGGTATAAAGTTAACCATATGGCGCAGGAAGGAGGGGGAAACGTTGCACGGGGGAAGGGAATTATTTTTTTAACTTGAGTTGCAAATGGTAGAATAAATAGACTTGAGGCGAGTTGTTAATAAGGAAACTAAGTAGTCTTAAGCTCAACGACCAGCGGCAGCGCCGCCAAGACGTCTGTAGATTTTGTCCGTAGTATTGAGTCCAAGGTGCAGCGCACCGCAACAAATTAGGCTTATTGTTTCGGTGCTACGCACCTTTAATTTAACGATACCCCTGGTTTCTACAGACGTTTTGGCGGCGCTGCCGCTGGTCGTTACCTAACATCGGTTGGTTATCCAATTGCCTTAAGTCTAATAAATTTGAGATAAGACTGGTTGTACAGGGTAATACCTCACTCAATCTCAAAAATTCCTTCCACTTCCACCGCCACATTCCCCGGCAATGACCCCATGCCCACGGCACTCCGCACGCCTTTACCATACTCATCACCCCACAAATCGACAAACAAAGTGCTACAGCCATTGATCACTACCGGGTGCATGGTGTATTCGGGGGTACTGTTGACCATGCCCAGCAATTTGACCACTCGTTTGATGCGATCCAAACTACCCAGGTGCTTTTTCAGGGAGGTCAACATGGCCAGGCCACATTGGCGGGCGGCAATTTGGCCCTCGGTTTCATCGAGGTCTTGCCCCAATTTACCACTGATGTAACTGCCATCGCTTTGCACCGATACATGACCTGACACATACACCAGCTTATCCACGGTGAGGCAACTGTGGTAAATGCCTTTTGAGCCGGGAAGTGTAGGTAAAACGAGGCCCAATTCAGCCAGTTTTTTTTCGATATTGCTGTTTTCCATGTCCTTAGGAAATTTTTGTGTTTTAAAATGAAAGGTAAAAGAGCTGTTTACAATTCCAATTCCACCTCATACACCTCCATATCACTTTTGTCAAAAGTAAAACCCCGCTTTTCAAACAGCCGGATCATCGACTTATTCTGCGACAAAACCGAGGCCACAATTTTTTCAATCTTCCGATCTCGCGCGATGTCCAAAATGTAATCGGTCATGATATTCCCCAGGCCACGGCCCTGAAAATGATCCGCAATCAGGATAGAATACTCCGCCGTTTCGCGCCAGGCATCTTCAATGATCCGCACCGAGCCTAACAGTTCCCGACCAGCTCCCCGACTGATTTCCGCCACAATCGCCATTTCCCGATCGTAATCAATATGGGTAAAGCGGATCAACCAGGCGTGGTTGATTTTGGGAATATAGCCAAAAAAACGCATGTACAAGGAATCATTGGAAACCCCCTGTAACATTCGGGCCATGGCGGGTTCGTCTTCCGGGCGGATTGGCCGCAAAGTGATTACTTCGCCCGTTTTAAGCGTAACCGTTTTGCTGTATTTTTTGCCTGGATAGGGAGAAATGACCAAATGACGGTATTCGGGGCCGTCGTTCTCTGGGATGTTTTCTTCCAAAACCACCGTGGCATCTACTACTACTGCTCCTTTTGCATCGGCCAGCAACGGATTCATTTCGATCTCCTTGAGTTCTGGAAAATCCATCACCAGGTAGGCAAATTTGCAGAGCAAAAAATCGAGTTCCGCCAAATTACTGCCCGGTTGTCCACGGTAACCTTTCAACAATGGATACATCCGGGTACCTTCGATTAGGCGTTGCGCCAAGGCCATGTTTAAGGGCGGCAAACCCATTTGGGTATCTTTAAAAACCTCCACTGCAATCCCCCCACGCCCAAACACAATAACTGGGCCAAAAACCGGGTCTTTTTTCGCTCCCATGATGATTTCAAAAGGGCGGTAAACCATTTTTTCCACCATGACCCCCTCGGCTTTGGCCCCAGGTTTGGATTGCTCCAAGTTGTGCAGTGTATTGCGATACGCCAGGCGCAGGGCGTTTTCATCTTGCAGGTGCAGGTGTACGCCACCCACTTCGGTTTTGTGGCCGATTTCGGAAGAAACCAATTTGACTGCCACAGGGTAACCCAATTGCTCACCTGCCTCGGCCGCTTCTTCAATGCTTTGACAAAACAAACTGCGATTGACCGGGATTTGATAAGTGGCCAAAAGCGCTTTGGCTTCGTGGTCGAGTAATACCGTGCGTTTTTGCTGGCGGACGTTTTGGATGATGGCCCTGGCTTTGGCTGTGTCGGGCTCAAAATCCTTGGGGATTGCCGGAGGCGTTTCGTACAACAATTCCAAATCGCGCATGTACTGGTGGATGCGCAAGAAGGCATCTACGGCACTTTCTGGAAAACGGTAATTGGGAATTCGACCTGCTTCCAGGATTTTGCGGGCAGCGCGTACTTCCCCTTCCCCCATCCAGGCGCTGAGCAATGGTTTGTTGCTATAGCGGCTGGCTTTGACCAGGGCTTCTGCCATGACCACGGCTTGGGCTTCATTGTTGGGGGAAAAAATGGCCAACACCCCGTGGACACCCTCATCGCGCAAACAGGTCTGTACGGCCAATGCGTACTGCTCGGGATCGGGCTGGCTGGGTAAATCAACGGGGTTGCAGATTTCTTGAGTGGAAGGCAAAATTCCGGTCAAGGCCTGGATGCTGCGATCCGACAATTTGGCCAATTGCCCCCGATTGTGGATCAGGTGGTCGGTCGCCAATACGCTGGGGCCACCGCCGTTGCTAACGATGGCGAGGTTATTGCCCCTTGGGCGGGGCTGCATGGCCAGCGCCTGAGCCAGGTTGAACAATTGCGCAATGGTGGTCACCCGAATGACCCCGGCACGGCGGAAAGCGGCATCAAAAGCGGCATCATTGCCCGTGAGGGTGGCAGTATGGGAAAAAGCTGCTTTTACCCCTTCTTCGCTGCGCCCGGCTTTGAGCACGATGATCGGTTTGTGGCGGGCAAAAGCACGGGCGGCGCTCATAAAACGCCGGGCATTTTGCAGGCTTTCCATGTAGATCAGAATGCAGGAGGTCTGCGAATCGGAACCGAAGTAGTCGATCAAGTCGGCAAAGCCAATGTCTGACATCTGGCCGGGGCCAACTACATAGCTGAAGCCGACCCTTTGTTCGGTCGACCAGTCCAAAATGGAACTGAGCAGCGCACCACTCTGGGAAATCAGCGCCAGATTGCCGGGCAGCGGCATTTTGGAAGAAAAACTGGCATTGAGCCGCTGATGGGGAGCAATAAACCCCATACTATTTGGCCCCAACAAACGCATGTGGTAACGGCGACAAATCTGTTGGGCTTGTTGGCGGTATTGTTGCAGGGTTTCGGCAGGGTAGAGCTGATCAGAGGCGACCAAGGCAATGCTACCGACTCCCGCTTTGCCAGATTCATTGAGCAATTCACCCCACTGATGGGGTGCCGTAGTGATCAGTGCAAGGTCAACTTTTGAGGGTAATTCAGCGATGGTTTTGAACGAAGCAGGGCCGCCCGCAGCTCGCCCGCTGGGTGCTACGGTGTAGATGGAGCCTTTGAAGCCAGCTTGAGCGAGGTTGTGTACCAGGCGGTAACCTGGATTTTCCACGTCAATGAAGTCACCAATGATGGCTAGCGATTGTGGCTTAAAAAGCTTGTCCAGCTTCTGCTTCATGGCTTATACATTAAATCATCGCTAAGCGCTTGACTAACTCAACAAGTCAACCATTTCTACCAAATTGTTGTCCATTTGTTGGTGTTTGATGCACTGCCCGAATGGAGTATACACAATTTCGTTGTTCACAATCCCGATCATCACGTTGGATTTTCCGTCGATCAGGGCCTTGGTGGCAGCTGCACCCATCCGGCTGGCGCGTACTCGCTCCATACAGGTTGGACGGCCCCCGCGTTGAATGTGTCCCAGGATGGAAACCTTGATTTCGTAATGATTGAGTCGGGCTTTGACCATTTCGGCAATTTTGTTGGCACCGCCCGCCTCGTCACCTTCCGCTACGACTACAATGCTGGAGTTCTTTTTGTTTTGCCAACCCCATTCCAGTTTTTCAATCAAACCTTCAATGTCGGTATGGGTTTCGGGCACTAAAATCGCCTCGGCACCCGTCGCAATCCCTGCCGACATGGCAATAAATCCAGCATCACGGCCCATCACTTCGATGAAAAACAAACGATCGTGGGCGCTGGCGGTGTCGCGAATTTTATCGATCGCTTCCATCGCCGTATTGATTGCGGTATCGTAACCAATGGTGTAATCGGTGCCCATCAGGTCGTTGTCGATGGTGCCTGGGCAACCTACAAACTTGATGTCTGGATATTCCTGCATAAAGATGTGTGCCCCGGTAAAGGTGCCGTCCCCGCCGATGGCAACAATGCCATCAATGCCAAATTTGGAGAGGTTTTCATACGCTTTACGCCGGCCTTCAGGAGTACGAAACTCAGCACAACGCGCCGAATACAGGATTGTCCCACCTTGCTGGATGATGTTGCTGACCGAATGGTGATCCATGTCGTAAATGTCGCCATCAATAAAACCTTGATACCCACGGCGGATACCAGCGGCACCCAGGCCTTCGTGTAAGGCGGTGCGCACTACCGCGCGGATACAGGCATTCATGCCCGGAGAGTCTCCACCAGAGGTGAATACGGCAATCTTTTTCATGTTGTTTGGGTTTGGGGTGACCGTAGGGAACGGATCGTTACACAAACCGCCGCCGCACCAACTTGATGAACGACTGCGCAATTTCACCACGCTCGTCGTCACCCCAATTGAATTGTGCGGCAACCCCCATGAGGTAACTTTTTGCGCTGTCCAGGCTCGGGAAATTATTCAGCGCCCGCAACACTTCATCCAATTTGCTCATGTCCCGGCCAAACAACTCATTCATGTACAAGAGTCGGTCGTTGATGGACATGCCCTTGGTCAGGTCGGGGATGGGCGTTTCGCTCAATCTTTCGGACAACTCGGTGGCCTTTTTGAAAGAGAAGAGCGCTTCTATGCGGCTATTGCTACTGCCCGTTGAAGGGGGAGGCGTTACAGGAGGTGGCGGCGGTGGCGGCGTTACATGAATAGGTTCCGGTTTTGCCTCTACCACTGGAGGTTTGGGCGGTTCCAAGGGTGGAATATATACTTTAGGCTCCTCGCGTATTTCTACAATGGGAGCTGTTTCTACCACGGGAGGCTCTATGTGAACCACCGGGGGTACGTAGGCTTTAGGCGCTTCGTAGACTGGTTTGACTGGCTCCGGCTCCGGTTTGGGTTCTGGTTTGGGCTCCGGCTTGATGACCGGAATTTCTACCAGCGGGGCACTTACGGTGATTTTACCAGCGTCTACCGCATCGTCCAAAAAGCTTTGGTACAATTGGCGTAGATAACTCAACATCAGGTCGCGCTCAATCGGTGTGGGTTGAGGCGATCCATCCATTTCCATACTCTTGAAGAGTGAATTGATCTTACGAACGAGAATTCGGGCTTGTTGCAAATCCATTGCGGCTAATTCATTTTGGTTACAAAATACGGAAATGTTTCTTACGAATGTTGAAAAACGTCAATTGGAGGGTGGGTAATATGTCAGTGGAGAACTATCTTTTGGGTTGAGGAGTTGAGAGGTTGAGGAGTTGAGGCTGCCGCAAGAATGAGTGTGTGTTTGTGTGTGATGGTGTGCGTGTGCCGATGGCGTGTCTAAGTCGCTCGCGGCAGCCTCAACTCCTCAACCTCTCAACTTCTCAACCTACTTCAAAATCAGACTCGCCCGCTCCGGTCCCACCGAAATGATGGTAACTGGCACGCCCAGGTAACGCTCCAGCGCTTCCAGATAAGTACGGGCAGTATCGGGCAATGCCGAATATTCGATGCCGGCCGGAAGTGTTTGTTGCCAACCAGCAAAGGCTTCATAAACGGGCTCAACCTCTTCATCACAAAGATCGAAGGGCAGTTGATCGGTCAATTGGCCATTGATTTTGTAATGTGTAGCGGCGTAGATGGTTTCAAAAATATTGAGTACGTCCAGTTTGGTCACGTTCAGCTGGGTTACCCCATTGAGCATGATGGTATACTTGAGTTGGGGCAGGTCGATCCAGCCGCAACGACGGGGACGGCCAGTAGTGGCACCAAATTCGGCACCTTCCTTGCGCAGCAATTCACCCGTGTCATCGTGCAACTCAGTAGGGAAAGGCCCCGAACCCACGCGGGTGCAATAAGCCTTGGTGATGCCGATTACCTCCTTGATGGTGGACGGCGCTACGCCCAAACCCGTACAAACCCCGGCAGTGATCGTATTGGAAGAGGTGACAAAAGGATAGGTCCCGAAGTCGATATCTAGCATGGAGCCCTGAGCACCTTCGGCCAGGATGCGTTTGCCTTCCGCCAAGGCCTGATTGATGAAGTATTCACAATCGACCAGGTTCAGCGAACGCAGCATTTGCAGGCTGTCCATCCATTTTTTTTCTTCGCCTTCCAGGTCGAATTCTACCGCAGGATATTGCCCCAGCAGCATCAGGTGCTTCTGCTTGAGGGTTTCGTATTTTTCCAAAAAATTGGGAGACATGACGTCACCTACCCGCAGGCCATTGCGCCCGGTTTTGTCCATATACGTTGGGCCAATTCCGCGCAGAGTAGAACCAATTTTGGCCTTGCCCTTGGCATTTTCGGAAGCAGCATCCAGGTAGCGGTGAGTGGGCAAAATCAAATGGGCTTTGCGGGCAACAAACAAGCGGCTGTGATAATCCACCCCAACTTCAACCAGTTTTTCGATTTCCTTCTCCAGCGTGATGGGGTCCAACACCACCCCGTTGCCAATCAGGTTGATCAGGTCGTCACGGAAAATACCGGAAGGGATGGTGTGCAGGACAAATTTTTTGCCATCAAACTTGAGGGTGTGCCCGGCATTGGGGCCTCCTTGGAAACGGGCGACAATGTTGTATTTTGGTGCCAGGTAGTCCACAATTTTACCCTTTCCTTCATCGCCCCACTGGAGGCCCAAGAGTACATCGATTCCCATAAGGTTGTGTATAAATTATAAAAACCTAACTGACCAGCGGTCGGTTAGGTTTTTATTGATTAGTGCTTAGGCTTTAGGCCCATTTTGTGCTGAATAAGTTTTTACAGCGCAATGTAGAGAGAAAAGTTGAATTGAAATAGTGAATGAGGGAAAACTTGCGTTCAAGAGTACGGTGTTGGCTATCGTTACAAAAATATCCAAGAAAGTACAGGAACTAAATTCGCCTTGACTTTGTAATGTTTTGCAAAAAAAATCAACTCAAAACCCAATTACAAAATTGAAACGGAGAACGAACTCCTTAACCCATGACATTCCAAACCATACCCTACCACAGCTACGAGAAAGGACTACCCCAAGCGGGCAATTTTATTCTTGGACAAGCCGACACACAATCCATTGTAGTCTATCAAGCCTTTAACCACCCCATCGCTGATTATGCACTTGCTCACCAGAAATTTGGAGGAACCGCCTATTCTTTTAACCGAATGACCTGGATCAAACCCAATTTTTTGTGGATGATGTACCGCTCAGGATGGGCCAGTAAGGCCAATCAGGAAAGAATTTTAGCCATAAAAATGAGCAAAGCAGGCTTCGAAAGTTTATTGGAACAAGGAGTTTATTCCAGTTTTCAACCTGATTATTATGGTACAATGGAAAATTGGCAGGCTGCGCTCGGGAATAGTGAGGTTAGGATTCAGTGGGATCCCGACCACAATCCCTATGGTGAAAAACTCGCCCGCAGAGCCATTCAAATCGGGATGAAGGGGCGATCGCTGGAACAATTCAATGAGGAATTCGTCCAGGAAATTTGGGATGTCAGTGAATTTGTGCGCCAGCAAGGGGATAAAATCAAGAATAAAGAAGACGTTTTTTTCGTGGCAAACGAGTCCATTGTTGCATTACCGGAAGCGTTGAAAGAAAAATATGCCATCCCTCAAACCTTCATTGCGCCCGAAATTGCTGATTTGATTGCTGAATTTGAACTAAGTCAGGCAATTTCCGATTTGCACTTTCAGCAATTGTTACTGGAAGGAACTTGGAGAAAGCAATTTGTCGAATACATTCGTAATTGTACTCATGAAGGTTTATCAAGGTATCTTTTGAAAAAAGCGATTGAGTTCCGAAAATCCGGGCAAGAACTCATGTGTGAAGATTTATTGATGTTTAGTTATTTTACAAGTAAAAATGGCTCCTCAGAAGACCTGGATTTGATCATGGAAGCTAAACTTGCTGATTTTGACACCTGGTGTGGGTTCGATGGCGAAATGATTTTTTATCCATTAGGTTATGAGGCAACTCTTGCCTATTTGAATGAGCAAGAGGGTCAATTTAGCGAAAGGACTTTAGCTTATTTCAATACAGCATTTTCAAAAGAATACCTTTATGAGGACATCAATAGCAGAGCCCTTTGGTACCTGTGAACAATTAATGCAACAAAATCACCAACCAACACACCTAACATGCTCACCACCGACATCAAAAAATCCATCGACACCTGTATCCTCTGCTGGCTAGCCACCGTGGATGAAAACCAGCAACCCAATGTTTCGCCCAAAGAAATGTTCACGCACCTGGATGATCATACCTTGCTGATTGCGAATCTCGCCTCACCCAGTAGTGTGCGCAACATTGCGCAGCAACCCAAGGTCAGCGTCAGTTTTGTAGATGTCTTCATCCAAAAAGGCTTCAAATTAAAGGGTGAAGCCCAACTTATCACTAAGGAAGACAGTTCTTACGCCGTTAACGCAAAACGCCTCACTGACTTGTTTTCGGACAAATTTCCCATCCAAAGCATCATTGAAATCAAAGTTACCAAAGTCGATACCATTCAAGCACCCAGCTATTGGTTGTTCCCCAACAGCACCACGGAGCAAAGTCAGATTGAAGGCGCCATGAAAACCTATGGAGTGAAACCGGGATAGTATGTATTTTTAGGGCTAAATACGACTCAGGCATGATGGCTCAAATTTTGAAAAAAACAGGAAATTTTAACGAGGAGCAGGTACAATTGTTTGAATCCAAAATTGTGTACCGCAAGCTGAGCAAGGATGACATTGTTTTGCCCGAGGGAGGCGTTTGTTCTTCCGTTTTTTACAACCTGAGTGGTGCCCTTTATCAATTCAACTACAAAGTGGACCACGAATTAAACGTAATCGATCTGCACCTGGATCAGGAATGGTTTTTGAATGCCAGCAGTTTTTTCAACCAAAAGCCTTCGGATTGTTGCATCAAAGCCTACACGGATTGTGAAGTGTTTGAACTGTCGGTGTTCCGTTTGCATGAGCTCATTGCGGTATCGCCAGCCTTTCTGCAACTGGGCAAAGTCCTGGAGCAAGCCACAGCTAGGGTGCATTTTTTTGACAACCTGATGACTCCCCTTCAGAAATACCAATACGTGTTGGACCATCGCCCCGGTTTGATCCAACAATTCCCCCTCAAAATCATTGCTGCTTACCTGAAAATTACGCCTGAAACCCTGAGCAGGGTGCGTGATAAATTGTCCAAAGGCAAAGGTCGTTCTTGATTTCGATCAAGTGTAGTTAGGCTGAGGTTCATATATCTTTGAGCTCACACATCTGGGCCTTTTGCTCGGAGGACATCAATTGCCCCTGGCTTCAGCCTGGGGTCACAGGAATAACCCCGAATCTGGGCTTTAGCCCTAGCTTGAAAATTAAGGTTTGGGCTAAAGCCCGATCAAAAGGGAAAATCCGATCCACGCGCTAAAGCACGTGGCAATTGATGTCCTCCGAGCAAAGCGTTCAGTAGTGTGTTTTGAACCACATTTCAAACACCACAAATTATGGACTTTCAATTCAAACGGACTTCAGGCATCAGCCTGATTATCGGCTCTTTATTGCTCATTGCGACGATGGTTTTGCACCCCAGTGGCGGGAGTGTGGAGCACATATTGCGCGTGTACAACGTCATTGTGGGCTCCCATTCCTTGGCCATTTTGTGTTTGCCTTTTATTGGTTTTGGGTTTTATGGCATCTCGGTGGCTCTGCAGACGGATAGCAAAGTGTCTACCCTGGCGTTTATGATCGCTGCTTTGGGGCTAATCGCGGCCCTGCTGGCTGCAACGATCAATGGGCTGACCTTGCCTTTATTCCTATCCCATTCCACCGAGGCGATTCAGTCCCAACCGGAGGTGGTTCAATCCATCGTCCGATACGGTGCTGCCATCAATCAGCCGATGGATTATGTGTTTATTGGTTCTATCCTTTTGGCCATGGGCATTTGGTCGGTGTTGATCCTGCGGACAGCGGTTTTCCCGAAATGGACGGGGTATTTGGGGATTTTGTTGTTGTTGCTGGTAGTGATCGGGCTGGTCATGAGGTTTAATTTTATTGATTTGACCGGGTTTCGGATTTTCATTTTTGGGTTGGTAAGCTGGATTGTGAGCATGGGGATGTTGATGATGCGGAGGTAGGTAGGGGAGACTCAGAGCGGCATATTTTTTAGCACAAAGAAAAAAAAAGGGGCACAGAGGGCACAAAGTTAGACGTTGACGATCTTTGGGTGCTTTGTGTCCCTTGGAGTTTTCTTTGTGAAATTAGAGTCGCTTTGGGCTTGGTTCTATTGATGGGACTGATGAATTGGGATGAGTTTGGGTGTTTATATCGATGCGATATCGACCTTTTATTGATAAACTGAAAAGTGGCTGAATTAGATTTGAGTAAATTATTGGTTAAGCAAATATATTTAACAACAATTAGTCAAAAAACTTGCCTTTCTGGGATAAAAAATATATGTTTGAATTCTTTTAAAACCCTACAAAAAATGAATACTACAACGCTGCCATCGGCCCCTAAACCAGCGCCAAAAATTCCCGAGACTCAACCTCAGAAACCTCGTCGCAGCCATTGGTGGCTTATTCTTTTTGCTTTTGCGGGTATTTATGCAGCATTCAATGTAGAAGATTTTGATTTTTTGGTTGAGAAAGATGGCGGATACGATCTTTCCCCCCAGCGAAAGAAAAAATACCAAAAGGAATCTGAAGAGCTAGATAATGCTGAACAATATGTAATTTATGCCTTAAAACCAGGCTATTACCCATGTTATAACTGTGGAGAAAGTAGCTTGATTTATTTGAATGCAGGCGAGGTCTGGAAATATGGAGTAACTAAAATTGGCCAAAATCGAAGATATTCAATCGGCGAAATCCCTGAAAACCTACAATATAAGAGAGAATACGTTGGAGACTATGGAACTTGCTTAAAACTTGAAAAGTACAAGATTTATCATTATGCATTGTTGCCAGAAAATTTAAGTAGAGCTATACCCTTGATCCGACCACCAGGAAACAAGGTTGATCTTTAAAAAAAATGATTTAAATTGCAACTATGAATGCACAAGCAACGCAACAACCTTCTCCAATTTATACGACCAGTGCGATTTGGCATGAAGTGCCGGATGCAAAGGCTTATCAAGTTTTGCAGCTTTCGGAGTTTTTGAACACCAAAATTGACCTCAAATCCTTTGGAGATGGACTAGCTCGCATTTGGTTTGTTGCTATCATTATGCAACCAGAAGATAAAATGCACAGCAATAAGATCGTGTTTCATCGCAAGACCAATGTATTGGAAGTTTACTGGAGGATGGACTACGAGCGGATAATGGCGGCGACTATTCCCGAGTTTAAAGTTTATTTGGCGGCGTTTTTTGTTGAGGTTTTAAGGGATGCGCTAGAAAAGAAAAAGGTGAAGGGGTTTGATGCATCAGCGTTTGTCTTAGCGGTGGAGAAAGGATTAAAAACCTGGGTTTGAGAACTGATAGAAATCCCCCTCACTCCGCCACCCAAACATTCCACAACTCCTTCACGCTCGGCCCCAAGCACCGACTCCGCTCCATTGCCGGAATTTTCGACTGACAGGTTTTTACCATGTCAAATGCAAAAGGCTCCAGCCGGCAGCGGTAATTGTCGAGGTAAATGATGTTCGCCTTGGTGTTTTCGGCCAGACAGAGGTATTCGGCGAAAGCATCGGTATTGTCGGAGGTGGTGCTGAGGAATGTGAGTACGTTGACGGCGATGCCTTTGGCCGCCAGTTCGGTGGCCCATTCACAAATATCCATCCCGCCCTCGCGGCAGGTATTGGCCCCATCGCTGATCAGGAAAATACTTTTGCTGCGTGTGGGATCAGCTGAAAACAGCTCCGGGCAACGCAACAGCATGGTCAGCAGGGGCGTAGTGCCATCAGGAATCAGGAAGCGCAATTTGCTGCGCAAATCCACCCGATTGATGCCCCCCGAAGCAAACCACAAATCGGGTGGACTATCACACACGCCCCCAATTGTGCCAATCCCCAGCGCAATACTCGTGTCAATTTCGGGCAAAATTTTCAGACACAAATCCTTCATCGCCGTAAAACGATCCGAACCATAGCACACCACTTTTTCCATCACCATTGAGCCTGAAATGTCCAGCAAAAAAACCATTTCATCGTAATTGTTCAGCTTTAGGTCGCTGATGATGGTCTTGTGCATGTTGATGAAAGTGGGTTTGTATTCCCGGCGTTGAACCTGGTTGGTATCGGCTTCGGGCAAAATGGAACTGACCTTCAGCGTGTCTGCCAATTGTAGGTAATTGTGTAGCGCTACCGTATTTTCAGGGTCTGCTTTTACGGCTGCTTCAAAGGCCACAAACGCTTTTTCCATGTCCCGCCGATGCACGTGGTAATGCAGCGGCTGGTAATTGCGCCGATGGGCATTGCGCCCTTGATTGAGCAAAATCGCCTTGCCCAAAGCATTGTAGTACACACTTAGTAGCGATTTTTGTGCTATCTTTTGTTGCATCGCCACAGCGTCCCGCAACAAGGGTAGCGCCTCACTGTAACGATCTGCATAACTGAAACTCATGCCCAGGAAAAAGGTCGCCATCGCCAGTTTTTGTTGGCGCTCCTGGTCGTTGGGGGCGACGAGTTGACGGGCTTTTTCCAACACTTTTTTGGCCTCACTGGCATTGCCCAAACGCCCCAGGCACAGCCCATGTGCCAACGCAAAACTGAAATTTTCGGGAAAAAGGTGAAAAGCGCGTTCAAAATTGCCGCTGGCTTGGCGGTATTTGCCTTCGGCGTATTGGAGCGAGCCTTGGTAGTGGAGGCGGTAGGCTTGTTTGTCGGGGGGGGGGGAGGCCTCAGCACTATTTTGCACCAATTGCATCCAATCCATCACCCCAAAACCGACCAACAATAGCAATATCAGGGAATAAAACCGTGTAGTTCTCTTCATAAGTAAGTCGGTGTTGAAAAGCGCCACTGGCGCAAAAATTTAAATCTTAAAACTCAAATACCCCGCCAAATAATACCTCGG
>JAIYAV010000087.1 GCA_027488855.1 Saprospiraceae bacterium | reverse complement strand
CTTTTCATCTTCATTCTCAACTTGGACCACTAGCAGTAATGCAAGCTGGCTTTCCGCAAGCCGATTTTTTGGAAATGGAAATGGAACGGTTACGATTACCCATGAAGCCAATACAGGCGATACCCGCGTAGGTGTCATCACCATTTCTTCCAATTTTGAGACACGAACCGTAACGGTTACTCAATCTGGAAATACAATTCCGGTATTGACCATCAGCCCAAGTTCAAGGTCGGTTGCCGATGCTGCGGGGAGTTTCACCGCTTCGGTGACTGCCAATGTTCCCTGGACTGCAAGTTCCAATGCAGCTTGGTTGAGCATGAGCCCAAATTCAGGGACGGGCAACAGCTCCGTCACTTTAAGCCACACTGCCAATACTGGTGCAGCACGGACTGGAATTGTTACCTTAAGTGGGGGAGGTGTTTCAACAACAATTACCGTAACCCAGGCTGCTGCGCCAAGTCTGACCGTAACACCAACCAGCCAGTCTGTTGCGTCAAATGCGGGTAATTTCGGCATCACAGTAAATGCAAATATCGCCTGGACGGTCAGTTCAAACGCGAACTGGTTAACGGCAAGCCCAACATCAGGTAGCAACAATGGAACGGTAACGGCTAATTATACTGCAAATGTCGGGGTTGCCAGAACGGGAACCCTTACCTTTAGTGGGGGTGGAATTACCAGAACAGTCACTGTGTCCCAAGCTGCACCTACTGCCAACTTCCTAACGGTTAGTCCGAGCAGTAAAACCATTCCAGCAGGGTCGGACACTTTCCAGATTATTGTGCGTTCCAATATCGCCTGGACTTTGATTTCTTCCGGTGCCTGGATGATGCCAGCAGGGAACAATGGCAACGGAAATGCTACCAGTGTCATTTATTACCAGCAGAACCAGAATGCAGTCTCCCGAAGAGATACGCTGACTTTTAGTGGTGCTGGAATCATTCAAAAGGTGGTGGTCACTCAAAATGCAGGAACTGGCTCAAGCCTAGGGGTTTCCCCCAACACCATCAATGCCAATGCCGCAGCATCTAGTGCTTTGATCAATATTACTTCCAATGGCTGTTGGTCGGTATCCGACAATGCAAGTTGGGTACTACCCGGTGCTGCCGAAGGGCTGGGCAATGCTACTTTGTCGCTGTTTATCCAGGCCAATACTGCTGGAGCCAGAAGTGCAACCGTAACCATTGATGGAAGTGGTGGCATCCAGACGGTGAACATCAACCAAGCTGCCGCTGCAAGCCTGATAGCGCCTGGTCTGGCACTCGCGCCCACGAACCTCCAGCTCGATCAACAAGCAGCATCCATGATCCCCAAAATGGAGTTGTATCCAAATCCAGCTCAAGATGTGGTCAATATTGTACTGGATGCAGTGGATGTAAAACAGCAGGAGATTCAGTTGGTGGTCATTGATGCCTATGGAAGAGTAGTCATGAAGCAACAGTTGAACAGTGTTCTTAGCAAAATCTCCCTGTCCAACTTGTCGAATGGGATGTATACCTTTAGTATGCTGTTGCCCAATGCAAAAATGCTCAGCAAAAAGTTAATCGTAACTAGAACGGAATAATCAATTAGTTAACAAAAAAGAGTCCCTCAGAGCTGACCAGCTTTGAGGGACTCTTTTTTTTGTTCATGCCACTATCCTACATTGCCAAGATACCCGCCATTTTAATCAACTGACTATTAATGGTTTTTTCGGTAAAAATTGCATCGTAAAAAGGTGTATAGACGATTTCATCGTTGACGATACCAGCCATAACATCCGCTTTACCCTCTACCAAGCCTTCTACGGCGGCATGGCCCATGCGGCTGGCCAGCATCCGATCGAGGTGGCTGGGTGCTCCACCACGTTGCAAGTGGCCGATCACCGCTACCCGGATGTCAAACGCACCTGGCAGTCTTTCGTTGACCTTGTTGGCGATCTCATTGGCACTCCCCAGGGTGCTACCCTCAGCAACAATGATCAAGCTAAAGAGTTTTTTGCGTTTGGCGCTGCGTTGGAGAACCCCGACTACGTCTTCGATGCTAACGTTGATTTCGGGAGTCACCACACTTTCTGCACCACTACCAATACCGGTGTGCAGGGCAATGTAACCCGCATGACGGCCCATTACCTCCACAAAAAAGACCCGATCGTGGGAGTCAGCAGTATCGCGAATTTTATCAACAGCCTCAATGGCGGTATTTACTGCGGTATCAAAACCAATGGTGTAGTCGGTTCCATACAGGTCATTGTCGATGGTACCCGGCAAACCAATGATTGGAATGCTGTGCTCCTGAGCAAAAATATTGGCACCCGTGAAAGTACCGTTGCCACCAATAGCGATGCAAGCATCAATGTCGAATGCCCGCAGCGACTCGTAAGCGGCCTTGCGGCCCTCTGGAGTCATAAAACGTTTGCTCCGCGCCGTTTTGAGAATGGTTCCTCCCCGGTGGATAATGTTGGCAACGTCTTTGCGTTCCAAGCGTTTAAAATCGCCATCAATCATGCCTTCATAACCACGAGAAATACCATAAACATGTAAGTCGTGGAAGGAGGCGGTACGAACCACTGCACGAATAGCCGCGTTCATCCCTGGAGCATCTCCTCCCGAAGTGAAAACGGCGATGCGTTTAATGTCTGTTTTCATCACTTGTAACTACTTGTTGGGTTATCCGTTTGTCCTATGCGTTGCTACTCAGTTCGTGAGTGCGATGGAATTGCACCAATGTGTCAATGGGCTTCAAGATAAACACTCCCGGCTTCATTCCACGTTCTTCCAGAATAATTTTTACAATATCCTGAAAGTAGTAAGCTACCGAACCAATGAAATGGATCGGTAAATTGAGGTGGCCAGGGTATTTGCGCACATTGCGATCAATGAACTCCGCAAAGGATTGGTAAATGAGTTTTTGGATAAAAAAGTGGTTTCGGAACTCGCCTAAAAATTTGGTAAATGAAGCGAGATATACATTTGGTTGTGGCTTGCTGTAGATGTTGTCCAAAATTTCGTCTTTCCCGCCTGGAATCTGCGCCTCCAATGCTTTTACAAGATCGGGCGGCAATTCGCGGTAAAAATACGCTCTGATCAATGCTTTGCCCAAATGGGCACCGCTGCCTTCATCCCCAACAAAATAGCCGAGGTTGGTCACATTGTCTGTCACATCTTTGCCGTCAAACAAACAGGTGTTTGAGCCAGTCCCGATAATGCAGGCAATTCCTGGGTCACGCCCACAAGTAGATCTGGCCGCTGCCAACAGGTCGTGTTCCACTTCTACATGTGCCTTAGGAAACAAACGACGGAGGGCACGGGCGATTTTTTCAGCTTTGGCATGATCCCATACTGCTGTACCATAATAGTACATCGCTGAAACGGTCGACAAGTCCACCTGGTGCTTGTCCAATTCTTCCTTGCTTTTTTCGTAAATCAAATCCTCACTGTGGTAAAGGGGATTGAAACCCATGGTGTGCAGCAAAAGTGCTCCCTCATCGGTTAAAAGCATCCAATCGGTCTTGGTTGATCCACTGTCGGCTACAATGATCATAGGTTTCAGAGCGGTTTAAAGGCTGTTTGTTCAATGTATATTTTGTAAAGGTAGTGTAAAAGCTACACTAAGTAAAACAGAGACAATATTTTTTTAAGCCACAAAAAGTTTTATAAATAGTTTGCTTGGGAGAAAAAATGTTTTAATTTTGTTGACACAAAAAATGTCAATTGCCATGAAGCAGCACAATACCCGTCCAACTCATTCAGGAAATCCTGCATTACTAAAAGAAAATCAACTGTTTGCGTGGGTGAACCGCAATTGGTTCAACGCCATTTTGCTTTACCTTGCGGGGCATCTTTTGTTTCAAAGAGATCTCAGCTTGCAAATCAATATGGATGGCGCCGATGAAAAAATAATGGCTCTGGCACCTCTGGCAACCCGCACCAGTTTGGGAAATAATTTGAGTAGCCAGCAGGCAGTGTTTGTGCCAGCCATCAACATCAGTCAATTGGTCACAAGAAACCCGCCGAAAACAAGCAGCAAGGCCACAACAACAGAAGAACCTACCTTTAGTGTATCCAACTTGACCCCCGCACTCACTGCCAAAAAGGGTGGGAGAGGAGACCTATCGGAAAAAGGCCAAGCTATGCAAGCCTATATAGATCGGTATGCACCCGCAGCCATTCGGGCAATGAACAACTACGGCATACCAGCCAGCATAACCCTGGCTCAAGGATTGTTGGAGTCGAATGCCGGGGAAAGCAAATTGGCCCTGGAATCAAACAACCATTTTGGCATCAAATGCCGGCGCAAATGTAAAGGTTGCACCTGCCGCAACTACACCGACGATGATGTTTACGACATGTTCAGGGTATTCAATTCTGCGTGGGAAAGTTATGAGGAGCACTCTATTTTGTTGTCCAGCCCCCGTTATCAGCATCTGCAAAAATATGGCAAGGATTACAAGAGTTGGGCTTATGGCTTGAAACGGGCTGGTTATGCAACGGATAAAACTTATGGACAAAAACTTATCAGGCTCATTCGGAATTTGAACCTGGATCAATACGATAAATAGTGCCGGGCTGTAGAGATGCACGGCCGTGCGTCTCTACAGGGTGTTGACCCGGTTTTGTCAGGTACTCAGGTCATCTTTTAAAACCTTCCGGCACTTTGAAATCTTTTTGAAAGATCGACCAGGGAACTTCCTTGTATTTTCCTGTGCCGAAGTAAGAGGAAATCATCAAAAGTTCTTCGGCATCCCGGTAACCTGGAATGGGTTGAATCATGTCCATGTTTTCATCCAGAAATACCAGCGAAGGAAAGCTCAAATGGCCGCGCAACAATTCCTCCGCTAATTCGTGGTGACCACCTTTAGAGGTACGCACATAACGAAACTCTTTTCCTTTGTATTCCATTGGTTCCTTGGATTCTGCATCCAATTTGACCAAATAGTAGTTGTCGTTGAGGTATTTGGCAAGGTAGGGGTTGCTGAACGTTTCAGCATCCATTTTTTTGCACCAACCACACCAATAGGTAAAAACATCCAGGAGGATTTTTTTCTTCTCCTTTTTATTTAGCTCAACGGCTTCTTCCCAACTTACCCAATTGAGGCTTACTGCTTGGCTACGGGTGGGGGTACGCGGGGTTATGCCTTTTGCGGTCACACCTGTTTTGGGTGTAGTCCCTTTTTTCAGTAACAGTTGTTCCTGCGCACTTGCTGCCGTAATGGTTATGCCAATCATCAGTACCATAGCGAAACACACTCCCAATCTGCTCATTTCAGCAATGTTTGTTTTCTCTGCAAAATTAGTAAATGTTAGCAAGCCATCCATCTACTGTAAATTAAAGACAAAGGTAGAACACTTTGGTCACCAGATTTATGCTCTAAATGGTGAACCTTAAAATAAGTTTAACTTCTGTGCGGGGCGATAAAAAAAATAAGTGTTCATTTTATCAAAGGATCAGATGAGTAAATGTTTCATTTTGAGCTTTTTATCTGATTCTTTGGCTCAAGAAAAATGAGCACTTATTTTTGCCCCACTACTGAATATTCCGATAAACTTTCAAATCGTCCAAACCCAAAGCCATTTTTTTTATTGGAACGCCCGGAATTAGGGGCGCGGCAATACCATTTTCCAAAGTATTTTGTCCTTCAAAGACCCTGGCTTCATCCCATAATTCAGCAGCGAGGATGCTTTCAAAAATTTTTGCACCTCCTTCAATCAAAACCACTCCCAATTTGTAATCCGTCCATAAGATGTGCATCAATTTTTCCCAAAAGGAGCCATCAAAGGTCAATTGCAGGTACTGCACCTGTTCTGATACCGCTGTGTCAGGTGTTTGCTCCGAAACGATCAAGGTCTTTTTCCCATCTGAAAATAGGTTCAGGTGCGGGGGCAAGCTCAAGTTTCGATCCAAAACAATCCGAAGGGGGGATTTGCCGAAATAATGTCGATTGTCCAATTGCGGGTCATCCATTCGTGCAGTAGTGGTACCTATTAATATAGCGTCGGCTTCACTGCGCCATCGGTGCACCAAACGTTTACTGGGTGCCTGGGTGATCCAAAATTGACTGCGGTCCAGCGGGGCAAAATACCCATTGCGGGTAAGGGCCATTTTTAGCACAATGTAGGGCCTTTGCTGGCTCACTGCAACGTTGCGGGTAGCCGCTAAAAGTTTTCCTTCTTCTTCCAGTATTCCCGTAATCACTTCAACGCCGTGTGACCGAAGGATTTCAACTCCTCGCCCACGGACTTCCGGGGTTAGGTCCAAACAAGAGATTACTACCCTGGGAATTTTATGCTGAATGATTAAATTGGTACAGGGCGGCGTTTTGCCGTAAATGCAACAAGGTTCAAGTGAAACATAGAGTGTAGCCTGAGCAATGAGCCCACGATTTTTTTCGGCTACCGACGCCACTGCATTGACCTCTGCATGTGCACCTCCATACCGTTGATGGTAGCCTTCGCCAATTATGCTATCGCGGTACACCAAAACCGCCCCCACCATTGGGTTAGGAGAAACTGCCCCTGCTCCCAGGCGCGCCAAATCGAAACACCTTTTTATAAAGAAAATTTGCTCTTTTTCCATATTTTTTTGTGCTTTCGCTGCCATACGACAAAGAAAAATACAGCCTTTACGTAAATATTGTTGAATAAATGTTAACCATTTTTTGATTTTGTTTATCTTTAGTGCTGTAAATTCCAGCCCATTGAACAAAGAGAACCCGCTCTTGGATCTAAAGAACTTAATTTTTTGCAAAAAAACTGTGCTTAATTCCTAAACCTAGACCATACAACTTTCAGTGTTCAACGTGTGTAATTCCTTGAAAACAACAGGCTTACCTTTCTATGCCTTATTTTGAATAACTAAAATTTTGAGAGCGTGCTTTACAAAGTTAAACTGAAAAACGCAGAAGAGTCGGTCCTTTTGGACGACAAAATCTACGAGTTTCTTACCACCGACCCGTATCTTGTTAAGGTAGATTTCATTAACAACCTACGGCGTCACTCCAGCGGCTGCGCAGTTTTCCAAAAGACCTGGAAAAAAGCGGATGGAGGGTACAAAACCGAAACCATTTACCTGCACAAGATTATTGCAGAAAAGTTTCTGGTGGATACCAAAGGTGGTGATAAGAACCTGGTAGGTGCCAAAAACGGCAACAAATTGGATTGCCGTATGGAGAACCTCATTTATAGATCCCGTTCCGTAGCGAGCCGAAAACGGAAAACCAGCAGCAAAGTTGGCTATACCGGGGTGTATAAAGAGAACAATCGCTACCGGGCAGTCATTTCCGTTAACCGAAAATCAGTACACATCGGTATGTTTGCCTCAGCTGAAGAAGCTGCCCTGGCTTACAACAAGATGTCGCGAAAACTATACGGTGATGACGGTAAACTCAATGCCATTAAATCTTCGAGAAAAGGAGAAGAGGAGACTCCAATCGACCTTTCTCAAGTCATTGAAGTACCGAACACCGGGGTAAAGTCCAAGAGGGGACGCAAACCAAAGAATTACGTTCCCTAATTGAAAAACGCGCCTGAAGTGAAGTCTAATCATTCAGGCGCGTTCTTTTATAGCCTTAGTCATTTCTCGTTTCCCGGGAGGCCCAGGCATCCGCTCAACAGTAAATCCTACTGCCTTTAGCGTTCGTTTGAATTCTCCTTTGGCGCAATAGGTCACCAAAACTCCACCGGGCCTTAAAGCATCGTACATTTTTTGCATGATCGGTGCCGTCCACAATTCGGGTTGTGCACTGGGTGCAAAAGCATCGTAATAAATCAGATCAAAACGAGGAGAAAAATCCAGTTCTTCCAAATTCCCTAACCTTTTCAACAACTTGAAGTGAGGCGTAAGGGCCACTTCTTCCTCCACAGGCATGCTGTGCATCCGTTCAAACACCACTTTCAACTCAGTGTCCTTTTCGTCAATCAGTTGAGGATAATTCAGACTTTGTGCCGCAGGTATTGAAATGGGAAAACCTTCAATGGCTTCGTAGTACACTTCCACCGGGCGATTGGCCATTTCATGCAGCGTAAGCAGGGCGTTGAGGCCAGTGCCAAATCCCATTTCCAAAATAGATATTTGCCCTGGTGTATTCAACAACAGCGGGAACAAGCCAGCCTGGATAAAAACGTGCCGGGATTCGGTGATGGCACCGTATTTGGAATGGTAAGTTACCCCAAAGCGAGATGCAGCAATGGAGTGTGAACCATCTTGTGTTACGAAGATTTCATCATTAGCTGCGTCAACGCTCATTGGTGTAGTAGCTACAAAGATCGATTAAAAAAACAGCGCAACAGCTGTTTTGATGGCCTCAGTAATCAGGTCGGTAAAGGAAAAATTGGATGGGCAACCATAACCGCGATTGCATGAAAATGTGAGCGCAAGCACTGCACAAGCCAACAAGATGTTCTGAGATTTTTTGATTTGGATTTTCATATGTTCGGTCTATTAGCAAAAAAATGAATGTACAATTTGTCCAAACAAACGCAAAGGTATTTGGTTTTATTTTAGCACTTTGTATTTCGATACAAAAGTAGAGATTTTTTCTATTTTTGCTGCGCTTAAATCTATCTTGGATAAAGCACAAGCCATAAAATTGACAAAAACTGCATATGAGTAGAGAACTTGCGCTTCGCGATGCACTCAGAGAAGCATTGATAGAAGAAATGCGCCGGGACGAAACCGTTTTCCTGATGGGAGAAGAAGTCGCCCAATACGATGGTGCATATAAAGTGAGCAAAGGTTTGTTGGATGAATTTGGTCCTAGAAGGGTCATCGATACACCGATCGCCGAACTTGGTTTCACTGGCATTGGCGTAGGTGCTGCCATGAATGGTTTGCGTCCGGTGATCGAGTTTATGACCTGGAACTTTGCCATTCTGGCTTTTGACCAAATCGTCAACAATGCTGCCAAAACCCTTTCGCAGTCCGCTGGTCAATTCAACTGTCCGATCGTTTTTCGCGGCCCTTCTGGAGCTGCTGGCCAGTTGGCCCAACAGCACTCCCAAACTTTTGAAAGCTGGATGGCGAATGTACCTGGTTTGAAGGTCATTTCCTGCATTGATCCAGCCGATGCCAAAGGTTTGCTCAAATCTGCTATCCGCGACAACAACCCAGTGTGTATCATGGAATCAGAAATCCTGTACGGACACAAAGGGATTGTGCCAGAAGGAGAGTACCTGGTTCCAATTGGTAAAGCGGCCATTCGCCGTGAGGGAACAGACGTAACCCTGATCTCTTACAACAAAATGACCCTGGTTGCACTGGATGCAGCTACGGAACTGGCTAAAGAGGGCATTTCTGCCGAGGTGATCGACTTGCGTACGATCCGCCCGCTAGACATCGATACCCTGATCCATTCAGTGAAAAAAACCAACCGCTGCGTGATTGTAGACGAAGCTTGGCCATTTGCCAGCGTGTCTTCAGAAGTAGCGTATGCCCTTCAAAGGCTGGCTTTCGACTATCTGGATGCTCCAATTGTTAGAGTGAGTTCTGCCGATACTTCTTTACCCTACGCTTCTACTTTCGTGGATGAGTACATGCCTAACCCCAGCCGGGTGGTGAAAGCGGTGAAGGAAGTGATGTATGTGAAGGGTTGATTTTGTTGAAAAGTTGAAAAGTTGAAAAGAAGCTACCGCAGCGGTTTTGACAAGGTCGTGTCCAAGTCGCTGCGGTAGCTTCTTTTCAACTCTTCAAACTCTTCAACTCTTCAACTAAACCGCAGATGCGGCTGAGAATTATCAATTATCAGTATCTCCATAATATTATCCCGGTTCAACACGCCAATCAACTTCTCGCCTTCAAAAATCGGGGCAATCTCTACATTTTCATCGGTCATCTGGTCATATACGTCATCAAGGGGCATTTGCGGTTCCAGGCGTAAGATGGTGTGATTCATCACTTCACTCAGGTTTGCTTCCTTGCCAAAATGCCCTAGCCCTTGGATCATTTCATTGCGGGTCAGGGTGCCCACTACCTGTTCATTTTCCAGTACGATGAATTCCTTTTCCTGCCCATCCAATAAGAGGCGAACTGCGGTACCAATGGTATCGGTACTTTGCAAGGGGGTAAATTGGTGCATGATGGCGTCTTGCACCTTGTATTTTGACAATGCCGAACGGGTCGATTCATAATTGCCTTCGGCCCCAGCCCCCAGGTAAATAAACACGCCAATGAAGACCAACCAAATATTGCCACTCAAACCAAATAAAACCAGGCCGATGGCCAACAATTGACCAATCCGAACGGCGATATTCGTGGCTTTGTAGCGACCATATTTCATGGCCAACAAGGCACGCAAAACCCGCCCGCCATCCATCGGGAAAGCTGGAATGAGGTTGAAGGAAAACAACATGACATTGGTGGTAAACAAAGAATAGATCATGTTGTCGTTGCTGACCGGGCTCCACCAATCAGAGATGGCAGGTACGTGGCCAGTGGCGGCCAACAGGATTAAAAAAACGATGGCCAATATAAAATTGACCGCAGGCCCAGCCAAGGCGATGAGCATTTCCTGCCAGGGCTTTTCAGGAATGTGTTCCATCGCGGCAACACCACCAATTGGAAGAAGGGTAATGTGATTGGTTTTGACCCCAAAACGTTTGCCCATCAAGGCATGGCCAAATTCGTGTAAAAGGACAAATAAAAAGAGCAGCACGATGAAAATGAACCCATTTAAACTGCCTTCAGTACGCCCGATGGTACGGATTCCGGCTACAAAAACACCGAGGAGCAACACAATAAAGGTCCAATGCAAAAACACGTCGATGCCAGCAATTCTGGCTATTTTAAGCGACCATTTCATGGCAAGTGAGGTTTTGTAATGTGATTTCCGCCTAAAAGCGACCTCAAGTTACAAAACCATCCCCATGCATTACTGTTCTTGGGGTTTTTTCTTTATGAGGCGCTGATCAATCAGGAGTTGAGCATCTTTGGCATCCTTCTTGAATTCAATGCCTTTTTTAGTGAAACCTCTTTCCTTCAACTCATCTCCAGCCTTGTCCAAAAACTGCGGATCTTCTAGTTTTTGATAATGTCTCATCGTGTCGATGCTTTTCACCGCACCAATGATGTCGTTTGCTTTGATCTGGACAATGGACCGATTTTTTAGCGCAACAGTATCATGGGGCTTTGTGACCAAAATTTGATCGTAAAGCTTGATCGACTTCCGGAAATCCTTTGTCTTGGCGTGTGCATTGGCCAAGGTCATGGTGGCCATCGATTCTGCATTGCCTTTTTTTGTGGTTCTGGCAGCAATGCTATTTGCTTTTACGGTTTCTTGATAAGCTTCATCGGCTACCGCTACTGCCCCAGGGGCATCGTTGCCCACCAATACTCGGGAGGCAATGATTAATGCAGCCTGTTTGATACTGGCCTGGAAATTCCCCTGGTCTCTAAACTGCAACATACTGTCCAGTTCTTCTTGTTGATTCTGGTTGAATTGGGGCTCATAAAAATTGAGTTCAATTTCGCTGTTGTCAAACACCCGGCCCCAAATGACCATTCTGGCCTGGCATTTTTCGATCATGGCTTTGGCCACCGACAAGTCTACCGAACCTTTGATTTTGACAACCAATGCGGCATCCCCCTTGTACTGAGTGCGGGCAAAAATGCCGTCAATTTGCTCCACCAACAATTGATCCGTGATAGAATCTTTAGGGTTGAGCGTAGTGAATTGAAAAACCGCAATCGGATAAGTGGCTTTTTTATCAAATGCGGGACAAGTAAATGCTGGGATGTCCACAACCTGAGTCGAGTCGTCGGGAACAGGTTTTGGATCAATTGGATCTGTTTTTGGAGCCAATCCTCGCACAACAAATACGGCTACCAGCGTCAAAACTACCCCCGCAGCAGCATACCACCACCAAACCTGGCGATTGGGCATTGGTTTAGAAGTATTGCCCCGCTCGATTTGTTCAAGGATTTCGAGTACTTTATTGATGGCTTTATTGTTAGCCAGACGGATTTGATCTTCAGTGAGTAGCCCCTGAAGTTCCTTTTCCTTGATTTGGCTGAATTCACTTTGAGCAACTTGCGCAGCACGGTAGAGTGGAGAATACTGATCGATTTGGCTTCCCAAAAAATCGACCAGTTGGTCCAATGCTTCATCGACCTTCCCTTCAGCAACCAATTCTTTAATTTCAGTTTTCATAACCAATACATTTGGAGCTTAATCGCCATCCTTACAATTTGATGACACTTTGAAGACATAACTCGTTTTTGGCGAAAAATGACGTAAAATAAAGGATGTTTCACAAACTCTTAACTCAAGAATCGTGAAACTATGCGTAATTGTTAAGATTTTTATAGGAATTTAATCAATCCACGCCATCATGAAAATTAATGCACTATTGTTCTCTCTTTTTGCACTTAGCCTCCTTGGCCTCCATTCTTGCAACAAATCTGGTCAAAGTTCCTTAAGTCTAGGACGTTATGGGCAGGTCCAAAAGCTGATGCTGCCCAATGGCTGGTCACTTACCCCAGTTGGTGAACAACTCGAACTAGGGGATTTGCCAATGAATATGGTACTTTCTAGCGACAAAAGCCGCGCCATTGTCAGCAACAACGGGCAATCCAAACACAGTTTGATGTGGATTGACACCGAAACGCGTAAAGTCCTCCAGGAATTGGCTATTCCCAAGGCCTGGTATGGCCTGGCTTTGAGCAAAGATGCCAAAACGCTGTACGCTTCCGGAGGTTACGACAACCAAATCCGCATCTACAACATTGACAACGATCGCCTGAAAATGCGCGACAGTCTAGTTCTGGGCAATCGTTGGCCCAGGGGAGCAGCTTCTCCAGCGGGTATGGCGCTGTCCAGCAATGAAGAACGTCTGTATTGTGTAACCAAAGGGGATAGCACTTTGTACTCCTTTAATGTACAGAACAAACAGCTAGAAAAAAAGATCAAGCTTAAAGCGGCAGCATACACCTGCATTCTGGCCCCCGATGGAAAAAAACTCTACCTCTCGATTTGGGGTGGATCTACTATCGCGGTGTACAATCCTGAAACCGCCAAAATAGAGTCCGAAATTCGGGTGGGTTCCCATCCGAATGAAATGGTCTTCAGCCAGGATGCCAAATACCTTTACGTTGCTTGTGCTGACGACAATGCGGTTTCGGTGATCGACCTACAATCCGGACAAGTAGTAGAAACCATTGTTGCGGCTTTGTACCCAAATGCCCCAACGGGATCAACAACCAATTCCATCGCCTTGTCTGAAGACGGTAAAATGCTGGCCGTGGCCAATGCTGACAACAATTGTTTGGCCTTGTTTGACGTGAGTGAAGCCCGGAAAACCAAATCACTCGGCTTTGTGCCTACGGGTTGGTACCCCACTTCAGTCCGCTTCGTGGGTGACCAATTGTTGGTCACCAATGGCAAAGGGCTGACTTCAAAGGCGAATCCCAAAGGCCCGAACCCCTACAATCGTCGGGATGAAGGAACGCAATACATCGGTAGCTTGTTCAAGGGCACTTTGTCCTTTATTCCGCTTCCCACTCGTGAAGAATTGCCAGCCTTTACCAAATTGGTGTATGAGAATACGCCTTATCGCAAAGACAAAGAGTTGTTGACCGAAGGGGAAGCTGGCAACCCGATTCCACGCAAAGTGGGTGACGCATCGCCCATCAAGTACGTGTTTTACATCATCAAGGAAAACCGTACTTACGACCAGGTTTTTGGCGACATTAAAACGGGCAAAGGTGACCCTTCCCTGTGTTTGTTCCCGGATTCGGTAAGTCCAAACATGCACAAACTAGCCCAGGAATTTGTATTATTGGACAATTTTTACGTCGATTCTGAGGTGAGTGCCGATGGGCACAACTG
>JAIYAV010000307.1 GCA_027488855.1 Saprospiraceae bacterium | reverse complement strand
GTGCTGAAGCTGGCTACGTTGCCAGGGTTCGTCGCACCTGCTGGTACTGTCCATGCATATGTTACTCCAGTGGCGGGGCTGGCCGTGATCGTTGCGCTCGTTTTGGCACAAGTCAGTTGGCCGTTGTTCACCACAGTCACTACGGGTACGCTTGCATCCTGAGTCAAGTTGGTGCTCGCGCTTGCGGTACAACTGCCAGCCGTACTTGTTACTGTTACACTGTAGGTGCCAGGGATGGTCGTGCTGAAGCTGGCTACGTTGCCAGGATTGGTCACGCCCGCTGGTACTGTCCATGCATAGGTGACTCCTGTAGCTGGGCTTGCGGTGATCGTTGCGCTCGTTTTGGCACAAGTCAGCGGGCCGTTGTTTACTACGCTAGCGACTGGGTCGCTCACAACTACGTTGAAAGAAATTGTAGAAGAACAGCCATCCTTGGTATAGACTAAGGTATAAGTACCAGCTTGGTTAGGTTGAATATTGATGATATAAGGCTCTGCATCTGGGGAAGAAAACCCAGCAGGACCAGTCCAACTATAGGTTCCACCTGCGGGGCTTGGGTTACCACTAAATACAATTTTGGTGCCCTTACATACACCAATACTGTTGCCAATGGTCCAGGGACCATGGTTGATGTTCCAGCGGGCCTGTAAGGTTGGACCAGAAGAGGTGCTTACAGCTATGGTTGCCGTGTTGGTACAGCCATTGGCATCGGTCAGCGTAGCCACATAATTACCTGCCCTGGCGGCAGTATAACTACTGGTGACAAGCACATCATTTCCGGAGGCCGTAAACCCACCTGGACCAGTCCAAGTGACTGTGCTAACATTGGGGTTGACACTCAACATCAGATTGGCACCTACACAAACACTCACTGCACAATTGGAGAGGGTTTGCCAGCCAGCATTGTTGACGTTGGCTTCACACTCCATTACTGGCCTAGGATTCACGGTTATTGCCCTGGATGCTGTTGTTGAGCAACTACCACTGGTTACCGTGACAGTATAGGTTGTATTGCTGGTAGGTGAAACTGGGATACTGGCAGTTGTAGCACCAGTCGACCACAAATACGTATAACCACTACCTCCGCTGGCCGTAGCTGTCAAGGTTGTACTGCTACCACTACAGATTGTATTGTTGCCAGTGACATTGACAGTAGGGCCAGCTGGTGGGTTATTGATGGTAAAACTGGTGGAATAATCACATATTACATTACCTGCATTATCGTACCCGGTTACACAAAAGCAATAGGTACCTGGCGACAAGTTGGCCACTTGAGCAGTCCAGTTGCTGGAATTGTGGGTAACCGTGTTCCAGGCGGCTGAGGAGTTATTACAATCGTTATTTGCAGAAATGGACACTTCTACATTGGGCACACTACCAAAATTAGAGATAGAGAGGGTTCCTTTTGGATTGCTACAGGTGGGCTGAGTTACAGACCATTGGGCCTGTTCACATCCGATCACTGTAAAACTGAAGGTTTTTTCGTCGCATAGCGTACCTTGACCATTGCTCTGTGAATAGGCCTTGACATTTATTGTATAAGACCCTGCAGATGGAACCCATGGGCTTGAGGCACCAGCCGGAAAAGTATAGGGCACTACATTCTCTGTATAATTAGCGCTTTGTGATCCAGATACGGAAAAAACAACACTTCCAACAGTTCCTGAAATGATAGCCTCAAGGATGTATTTATCAATGATGTCTTTCAGTTGGTAGGTTCCACCATTGGTAAGCGCCAGGTCGCTCCCCCCTGCAACATTGTCAAACCGTAGCCCCGAAATGGTACCACACGGTTGATTCACAGTTACCTGAATCGTGACCGTCCCTTTACAGCCATTAGCATCCGTGATCACGCCAGTATAAGTGCCAGCCTGGGCAGCGGTGATTGAATTAGACACTAAAATATCTCCACAACAACCAGTAGATGTAGCCGAAAATCCATTCGGCCCCGTCCATACCGTATTGGGATAATCTGGATTCGCGCTAATCATCAACTTACTTCCCGCATTCACTGTCACGGCACAATTGTTCAATCGTTGCCAGCCAGCATCATTAATATTCGCATCACAACTCGTTCCAGGAATGGTACAGTTTCCGGAGGAATACGTAATACAAAAGCTGCTTGGTAAAACTGAGTTGGGGCTACCTGTGTCTCCTGACCCAACTGCCCAGTGTTCGATAACGATTTCATCGGCACCATTTGGCAGCGTATAAGAACCTAAAGAACCGGTCTGAAATGCAGAAATGGCATAGTCACCTACATCTGCGGTGTACCCAGTTGTGGCTACGGTCGATCCATTTTTCTTAAAAACGAGTCGCCATTTCTCATTGGGTTGGGTAACATTTTCACGGCCAGCATACCCGTCCCAAGATACATATTCAGAAATATTAATAGTTATATTTGAGTTAAATGCCGCAGGTAGGCTAGTTACGGAAATGGTAGTTGGCCCCCAACCAACAAGTCGAGTACCATTAACCCCCTGAGACCAAACAAAGGTAGAACTGTTAGTCGAGCAGGAAGGGCCAGGCGGAGGAGTTACAGTTCTGAGTTCGCCAAGTTCCTTTTGCACACGACCAGGGTCTGAATTGGCTGTATTTCGGGTATTATCTACGATGTAGTTGCCTGCAAATTTAATGGCTTGGTTCTTTTCAAGGGTGGCCCATGGTGCCATTAGCGATGCATTGATGTCATCCTGATTCAACACCTCAATTTTAGCTGCCAAATGGAAATTAAAAATGACTTGATCAGGTCGAACCTTTGGAGCACCCTCCACCACTGGAAGTTTCACTTGAACCTCCTTATCACCTACATTGATGACGAATTGAGTCGTTGGTGCAACATTCTTCAATACTATTTTCTTGATGGAATTGATTTGGCTGATCGTTGCATTCCAAATGAATAGGGCCTTGTTCTGCACATCTATAACAGCCTCTTCTTCAGAAATTTCTACCAATGCATTGTTTTTTCTGTTCGCCCAGTTTCGAGAAAGCTGAACATCACTCAATGAGTCTTGAAAAAAAGTAAGTTGTTTCTGACGCGCTTTTGACTCCAAAAAGCTTTTCTCCCCTTTATGTTTTGAAGATGTATCGCTATTCTTAGGACTGGCCATAGAGCTAGTTGGCAAGCAGTACATCGCAGTAACAAGCAATATGGCTGTAGCCAAAACGCTTCTTTTGGGTAAAGAAGCTTTTGAGATAGGAGTAGAAATATTCAAGCGCATGTTCAACAGTTTTTTCTCCGAGGAGAAAGTGGTTTTAAGAAACACAATACATTTACTATTGGATTCCATAGCGTTAACTATGTTCCATGACAATTTTTTAGCGAACTGTTTGTAAAATCGGGTAAGCAAAACAGTGGCTGGCTATATCGTTTCGCGCAGAAACGATATAGCAAACGGGTTGCTAATACCGACTTTGTTGTCTAGTACAAAAGGGAAACAAGTACATCACGTTGCAGCAATACAACGAGTAGTTTAATGGAGGGGACCTTAAACAAAAAAAATAAATGTTCAGTACTTACAGAGGAATTTAAATTTGCTCGGTTGAGCATCAAGGTAACAGTGTGCGTTCTTAGCATTATAGAAGGAGATGGCACAAAAGTATGGTGGCGAATTATAATAACCAAGCATATTTAGAAAAATTATCACTTTTCTTTTTAAATCGACGGATATTCTTTTTGAAGAGGGTGTTTTTGCATGAATGAGACCGGATTGTAATTTTACGAATTCATCACCGCAATCCGCTCCAGCAATCTATCACCAAATACTTTTTCCAAGTGTAGTTTCTCCAAATGTACATAACCGATGTGACAGCCGCAGGTATCATTGGTGCACAATCTTGGATAAAGATTTTGTTCAAAATCTACAGCGTAAATGTTTCCAATTGGCTCCTTGATGAAATGGCAACGGGTCATCTCGCCCGAACCACTGACGCTAAAAGTGCTATGCCCGGCCCGACAAGAAAGACCTTTACTGACGTGATGGGTCAGATTGTAGGCCACATGAGGGTCAATGGCACTCATGCGGTAAATGTCATCGGGGGTGTAATAGTGGGCATCTTTTTTCAACGCATTGATCCACAAATAGGTGTTTGCTGGTAGCTTTTGGCGCAGCGCTTCTATCTCCGTCAAGGCTTCTTTAAATCCTACCACACCTACACTGTATTTGATTTGCAAGGCATCCAATTGCTGACATTTTTTCAGAAATTGGGACATGGTGGTTTGGGTTGGGTGATAAGTTGCCCACAAAGCCACTTTTTCTTTATCGCAGTTTTCCAGCCAATTCAAGCTGCAAGAAAGATTGGTTTGGATCGACACTTTACAAACATGGGGCATTTGGCTCAATCGAACAATTGCCTGCTGATAGTGCTTGCGGATCAAAGCTTCGCCCCAAGGTGTAAAAAGAATACCGATGCGCTCTTTTTTACGCGTTTCTACCCAATTCACAAACCTATTCAGTTCGTACGCATCTTTTTCCAAGACTTTTCTGCTGTCTTTCTTTTTGGCAAAGGGGCAATAATCGCAACTGTAATTGCAACCCGAAAGTGTACCGCGGTATAGAATCGACCAATTTAGTGACATGACATGAGTTACATTTGGACTTATTTCAAATCAAAATCCTGCATTTTCGCTACAATTTCATCCGAATACAGCCAAGGGCCTATCGCATCGGACAAATCCATACCTGCCGAAGTGAGTTTTATATGGGTATCGTTTTCGATAAAACCCAAACCTGATGCCAACAATTCGAGCAATTGGGGCTGTTCGGCTAAAACATCTGACTTGAAAAACGCTTGATACTGCCGTTTGTCCAATCCCGCTACTTGCAAAATAGATTTGATGAGGTACCGGCGTTTGCGTTCTTGTTCATTGAGTTGGATGCCATAATCGGCAAAGGCAAAATCCACTGGCGTTTTGGCGATGTAATTTTGGATGATGCTTTTTACATTTTTGCTGCCTACCGCATATTCCGAGGAATAATGTACCTGTTTTGTGTAGGAACGGGCCCCAGCACCCAAGCCAAGCATCCCATCTTCCTGACAACAGTATTGTAAATTATCGGCAGTTTTGCTCCCCGATTTTAAGCGAAACATCCGCATTGAAATTTGCTCGTAGCCTTGGCTGACGAGGTATTCTTTTGCCAACAAATACAACTGAAAACGATTGTCTGTTTCATTTTTTGCCATTTTTTCGATGCCCGTCAAGGGGCGGGTGTAAAGTGGGTAAATGAAAATCTCCTCGGGTTTGTACGCCATGGCTGATTGTAAGGAAAACAGCCACGAATCGGCGGTTTGTCCATAAGCGCCATAAATCAAATCGAGGTTCAAAGTCTCAAAATCAACGGCACGGATCATCGCAAGCGCGTCAAAAACTTCCTTGTTTTTTTGTGGTCTACCCAAGGTTTTTTGTTCATTTTCAACAAAACTTTGAATCCCAATGCTGACCCTATCCACACCATTTTGATGTAGGAAATTCAATTTTTCGGGCGTAATGGTTTTGGGCGACATCTCAAAAGAAAAGGGGACATCCTGCGTATTGGCCTGCATCGTGTGCTGAATGATCGAAAACAACTGTTCCAACAAAGGCAATTCTAAAAAAGTCGGCGTGCCCCCTCCTACCGCCAAGCGGGCAAATTGGGACGGGCCTATCGCATCTTTGACTATGGATGCCTGCGTTTTTAATGCCTGGATGTACTGCTCTTCAACATTTCCTTTTGGATTGGCCACCGTGAATAAATTGCAAAAACCACAACGCATTTCACAAAAAGGAACATGCACATACAGAAACAAACTTTCTTTGGGCTCCTCTTGCCACAAGGCATCTAAAGGCATAGCAGACTCAAACGGACGATAGGCCTGCTTGTGTGGATAGGAGTATGCATAGCCCACAAAAGGGTTTTTAAATAAGGATTCTGCTATGGTCATAGTTTTTTGAGTATAAAAGTTGCCATCGGCACTTCCCAAACTGTCGGGTGCGCCAAGCGATGCCCCCAAAAATCATCTTCGCCATACGCGGTACCGTGGTCGGAACAAATTACACAAAAGGTATCGCGTTTGGATTGGAGCGCGGAAAAAAGTGTGGGCAGTTGAGCATCCACGTATTTTAAGGCAGCCGCATGGGTTTCCAAGCTGTCTTGTTTTCCCTCATCAACCGTTTCCCCATAAAACCAATTGGGTTGATGCAAGGCGGAGACATTGATGAACAAAAAAAGTGGCTTCTGTATGGCTGCTGCGATGATGTCGGCTGCTTTTTCAAATTGGTAGTTGGTTGATCGTTTTTCGGTCACGCCATACTGTTCCGTCCAATAACTTTCTTCAAATAAATCGGGTAAAACCCGGCCCAAAGCAGTTTTTTTATTGAAAAATCCAACGCCACCGATGCAAACCGTCTTATGTCCCTTTTGTCGGAAGCCTGAAACAATGTCAGGTGTATCAAAAACCAGGGTTTGAGCCGTGGTGGTTTCGCTGCCTGCAAAATTAGCAGCAAATAGCCGTGGATGGGGACCAGGAGTAGCAGGCGTGGGCAAAAAACCTGCAAAAAATGCCTGATGGGAGGCAAAAGTAAAACTGCCCGGTGCATGGCATTTTTGCCAACCTTGTGGAAAATACTGGGCAAAATTAGGTGTTTCGCCTGCCTGAAATAGCCTTTCTGCAACATCGTACCGCAAGGTGTCCAAGGTTATAAACAGAATGTCCATCTGTTCGGCAATCTCGTTCATGTTGTATTGATCCATACATCCCTATTGTGACCATTTTTGAACACTCGCACTGATTTGGGCTTGATAAATATTTTCGCCCGCATCGGCCAGATTGGGCAATAAATCGCCAAAAGCGTTTGCCTCCAACACCATAATCTGTTTCAGATTGGCAGAAATCAGCACATCAACGCCCAGGTACAAGCAGTCGGGAAAACACGCGGCGGTTTGCTCGGCTACGTTTTTGATGGCTTCAAATTTGGCGATGCCGATGTGCGCCACGATTGCGGATAAATCCCCCCTCGAATTGCCTAAATGAAGATTGGTAATCGGTGATTTGCTGGTTCGCGCTACAATATGCCGCGCTTTTCCAGCGATGACGACCACTCTAAAATCATAGCACAAACCATTAAACGCGGCTTTTGGAATCCACTGCTCAATGCTGGTTTTGCCTTTCAAAATGCTATTGATCAGCTCAATAACAGTCGCCTCATCGGTGTACCTGCGCACTTTTAAGGAATTGTATAGGGCAATCGCCTGCGCTTCTTTGACCAATTCAACGGAGCTAATGGCTTGAACCCGTTTGCCATCCGTCCGAAAAGCCACTACACCTGAAGCAGATGAACCATGGGCAGGTTTGATAAAAACGCTGCTCATGCGCCGCGCTTGCATCTGGGTTCTCAAGGTCTCATAATCGCGGACATTGTCCAGGCCAAGCGGCGTTGGGACGTTGTTTTTGGTCAAAATGGCTTTGGTCGCGACCTTATCAAATAGGGTCAAAATTGAATCCACGCCGTTCATCAAGCGTACATCGAAGGGTAGCAAGCGCGCTTTTAGGTCGGGTAAAAAACTACAAAACCCACGATACCATTCCTCTTGATAAGTGATTCTACCAAAGTCGGATAATAAAGTGAGGTTCGTGGGGTGCGACAAAGTGGCACCATATTCTATCAAACCTTTTCGGACAGCGCTGTTTTCGCCCGGTGAGTCAATCTTGACAATCGTATTGGGGCGAATGTGCGCTGCAAGATCAACGGTATTGTCCAATAAGTCTTGGTAAGCAATGACGGCGTAACTGTGTACTTTTAAAGCCTCAATTTCGGCAACAAAAGCAGCCACCCGCCTATTTTCGGGATTGCCAATGAGTAAAAAATGCATTATTCGCTGACTTCTACATATCTGTCATCTTCATCGTCGTAATTGCCTTGATCCTCCATCGAAACGGCAATCCCCAAATCTCCCATTTTTGCCATCATGTCATCAGTCATAAAATGATGGTCCAGATTCAAAAACACGAGGTTTTTGATGTTCGGGCTATCCAACAAAGCTTGCGCTCCGGTATCGGACAAAATACCCATGGACAAATCCAGCGTATGCAACTGCTTCAATAGAGGCGATTTTGCGACAGTGATGGCAATCTCGTCTTGAATGTTGCTGTTTTTAAGCCCTAAATAAGTCAGTTTTGGGAATTTACCACCATTGATGATCGCGTCAAAATCTTCAATGCTGGATTCAAAGCCATAATTATCGTCACCAAGCCAAAGCTCTAACTTTTCCAAATTTGGCAAATCTGCATTGGCGATGTCTTGGACGACATTGGGGGGCAAACCGCCCGTTTGAATGACCAGGGTTTTCAAATTTTTATGTTTCAATTCACTCAAACTTAAACCATCGCCACCTCGTGCCTGGAAAAATTCAAGATTGGGAAAGGCTGCGAATAGAGGACTTAAGTCGCTTTGCCGAATCCACGATATTTCTTGCTCTTCAGCAGTAATATCGCCAATGAAGAATGCTTTTAAGTTTTTGAAAGCGTCTTTTAGTTCGACCAAAGTTTGGACGAGAACCTCAGCCCTCTTGGAAGATTCGAAGTCCCATGCTCCAATAATGAGTTCTTGACATTCAGCAATGACGGGTATTCTGGCAAAAGCGTGAATGAGGTCTTCCATTTTTTTGCCACTTGAGTAATCGTCGTAATCTATTCTTAGGCGATAAACGTGGTGGTTTAAGTTTTTTAACAATCCTTCTTCAGGATCAAAATCAATTACTGATTTCCCATTGAATGAATCGAGGTTTTCGCTAATCATGGTGGGATGATGTTTATGTTGTTAGGATAAGATGGGTCAGAATTGTATGCACCGCTGGTGCAAGTCTCCAGATGCAAAAGTATGCAAGATGTTTTATGAAGGCAACAATTATTTTGTTGGTGGGGATTTGTTTTTTGAGTAGTTAGGAGCATGGTTTAAGTTTCAAAATTTGGGGTAGTCAAAAAGTAGGCTTGCGGGGCAATTCTCAAAATTTGGGGTGGTTAAAAATAGGCAAAAGTGCCTTGATTGGAAATTTCTATTGGCAGATATTTGCAAAAACCGCAGGACAATGAAGGGTGCGCTCTAGTTCATCATCGGGAGAGGCCGAATACCCGTAGAAGATAGTAGGCAAAATTTCAACATTTTTTAATTTATATTGCTATGGAACAATTTAATCAAGATGGGTTTTGTGCTCTGAGTGTGGCGGAGATGGAGGTAGTTGAGGGTGGTAGTACATTATCATTTTATTCAGTTCGCGCAAAATAACGAAAAGCCTTATGAAATCCACAACATTACAGCCATATTGGCGCAGCACCAAGGTTACCATTATTGGCTCAATTATCGGCATATTGGCCTGTATACCCTTCCTACTTCCATTCGGAACAGAAGAGAAAGATTTCAACCAACCTATTCCATCTCTGTTAGCGTATATTGTATCCAATCTAACGATGCTAATCTACGGCCAAGCTTCGTTGAAAACCAAGGCTATCCTAACCAAGGCCAAAGCATACGATTTCGTCAAATTTTTCCCACTTTTCTTTGTTTTTTTTATTGCAATGGATGTATGGACTTTCTACATTAAATTACCAAGTTTCTCAGACACAATTTTTAAAGACCAAATCAACCAAAATCCAAGTCTTTTTTTTGTAAGTATTGCCATTGCTGCCCCGATTTTAGAAGAGCTGATTTTTAGGGGGGTAATCCTTTCTTACCTACTTGGGCATAAGTCAGAATGGGCCGCGATCCTATTTTCTGCGTTGCTATTTGGATTGGTTCATCTCAGCCCAGACCAGATGTTTTTTGCTTTTTTTGCAGGCATTTTCCTTGGGTATGTCTACATTAAGTCTCAAAATATTCTGGTTCCGATATTTTTCCATGCATTAAACAATGCGATTAATTTTGTTTACATGCATTATGGGCATTCTTCTTTTCTGGATTTTTTTAACAACTAATTACCATGCTCAAACACCTCAACATCCTCATTACCTACTTCATTCTGGCCGTAGCCTTGTCCTTCAAGCTGGGTTTCACTGCGCCAGTACTGCTGTTCGTAGCACAACCAGCGGTACTCATTGCGGTCTATTGGCGCAAATTATCTGAGTTTAAGCGAATAGGAGTTCACAAAATTATTTTGACCTTCTTTGTCATTGGATACGGCTTTGAGCTATTTGAATACGCTTATGACTACATTATACATGGCGAAGCTGCATATAAAAAATCAAATTTATTACAGATTGTCTTCCTTGTAGCGTTTGCTTTATCTTTCGTTCCTGCTGGTGATATTGAGAAGGACTACTCTGAGCCCTAGTCATCAAGCTACCCGATTAAAATCCTGGCTATGCAACAAAATTCAATACTCAAAAAAACATATTTATATTTATTTGGCCTTACTTCAATCCTTTTTCTCCTTATTCGCCTTCCCTACCGTAGCTACATCTACGAGCATGGTCTTTTCGACTTTTACATTGCCGATACAGCGCCTAATTTTCTCACTGTATTCATGTTCGTTTTTCTCAGAAGAAGCCTTTCCAACCAAGAATCAGCCTTATTGCTCTCTACCATGTCAGGAGTAGGTGTACTTGTTTATGAATTTATTCAGGGCAAAACCATTCTTTTTTTTGATTGGAGGGATGTTGTGGCCACTATTTTTGCCGCACTGCTTGTATATCCATGTATTGTCTATGTTGATAGAAAAAATGCTCAAACATGAAGGCGATCCTCAAAATTTGGGGTGGTCAAAAAGTAGACTTGCGGGGCAATTCTCCAAATTTGGGGTGGTCAAAAACATGCAAAAGTGCCTTGATTGGAAATTTCTATTGGCAGATATTTGCAAAAACCGCAAAACAATGCAATCAAGGGCTAGGGCATCACCAAAAAATCTAGAGACCTTGAAGAAAACAACAAACGAACTCCTCATCAACCAAAATCGCATCTTATGACACAATCGGATCAAACCCAAGACTCCGCAGCCCTGACAAAAGGCAACAAAAAAACCATTTCGCCCACTTTAGCTGCCATCATTGGCTTCATTCTTGGCGTTGTACTCACGTCGATACTGAGCAATTGGCAAGATGTTAAAGATGGCTGGGAGGATGGCTGGCAAGGTAAACCTCCACGTTATGAGACAAAACCTGTAGGCAAGCAATAGGCTTTATGCAAACAGTCAATCAGCATAAAAACCACATTACCATGCAAACCCACTTAAAAGTACATCCCCTCGCCCCATATCTAAGGGTAATCAAAGCATTGGCATTGGCCTTTGTTTTGGCTGTGTTGACTGTTTTCCTTATGTTTATTCCGTTTACGAAGAAGGAAATAGGCTCCGAGGCTTCCCCTTTATTGGTTATAGCCGTCTACATCATCATCAATGTAATTGTTTTGTGGTTCGTTAGAAAACGTTTAAGTCCGGATAAAAAAATACCTGGCATTGATCGTTTTGATACCAAAATGTTTGTTCAACTCTTATTCATTTTCATCCCTGTTACCATCCTATCTGTTGCGCTGTCGCTCGTCGTCGACATCCCAAGTACATCATCAGACTCACTAATAGCGTTTTTTGAGGCAAATCAAATGATTTTCTTTTTCCTCATCGTTGTAGTAGCTCCAATATTGGAAGAACTGATATTTCGTGGCGTCATTCTTCGTTACCTGCTGGAAAATTTGAAACCCGCTCCAGCCATATTATTTTCTTCCCTTTTATTCGGACTAATTCACTTTAGCCCCGATCAAATTGTTCATGCTTTTTTGGGGGGGATATTCTTGGGATATGCCTATTTTAAGTCCAACAATCTTTTGATGTCCATCATTTTTCATGCACTCAATAATGCTATTGTATTCATCACCCTAGTGGCATTTCAAATTTGACTTAGAGGAGACGTTCCTTAAAATCCCAGCACCTTCCCCAACTCAAAATCCTCCTGCTTCGACCAAGGAAACTTCCCCTCTACCTCCAACTTCCGCGCCAGATACTCCTGCTCCGGCTGCCCCGGCGTAGGCACCAACCAAGCGGGCCGCTCGGTAATCGCCAAATCCATCAAGGTACTATACCCAGATCGACACACAATGAGCCTACTTTGCGCAAAAAGCAGCGACAAACCCGCCGTATCCAGATGGGGCGCTAGCGTAAGATTGCCCTCTTGTTCTTGAAAAAAGGGAACTTCCGGTTTGCCCTGCAACAAGAAAAAAGGCTCATTTGGGAATTCTCGCACCTGCTCCCGAATCTCCGCTTCCCAAATGCTGCGTTGCGGCTCGGGGCCAGAGAGGACAAAGGCAATGCGATATTGAATCGGTGCTTCCATCTTGTGCAAGCGCGACAAAGGCCCCAAGTAACGGGTTTTCACCCCTGGCAATGGCGGATGACTCAAATCCCCCGCCAACCCAGGATACTCTTCCCAATCTGGAACCCAGGACTCCTGAAAATACGTTCGAATCCAAAAGGCATTGATCCATTGCACGCTGCGCCCACCAAACCAATGCTTGGCCGGCAAGTGAATTTGATGGGAAACAAAAGCATTGAAAATCCCGGGGATGTAACACCCAAAACGTTGGTCAGAAATGACCCTATTGAAATGAAATTCTTGGTGCAAAGCTTGTACCACCCGGTATTCGCGCATGATGGCCAGAAAAATCTTGGGCATCTGCCGCAGCATGGGCCAATACAAATTGGCTTTGGGGTAGGTAACCGCATAGTCGGGCAGCTCATAGCAGGGCAAATCCGGGAAAGTTTGCCGCAAAAAAGCCAGTGCCCGCCCATTGGATGCCAGATGTACTTCATGCCCCATGGCGAGCTCTTGTTCAATCAAAGGCACACTGCGCGTAGCGTGGCCGAGTCCCCAATCCAGGGGCGTAACGAGGGTTTTTACTGCTGACATTAAAAAGTTGAATTATTGCCCGACAATATCTCAATTTTTTCACCGTGCTTTGCTGTCATTCATCAATAGACTTTTGTGTTTGTGAGAACACACCCAAACAGGGCATCAAAACATCATATTTTTTCGTTATCTTCTTAGTATTGTTCATTTGCCCCTCTCAATCCCACAACTATGCAGCGAATATTTACCTTCTTGTTCTTTTGCAGCCTTTTTTGTAGCAGTGACCTCCTGGCCCAAAACACCGTCACCATCAAAAATTGCAGCCGCATCAACAGTACCTCCTTGGAGTTTTCACCCGCCTTTTATGGCAATGGGATGGTCTTTGTCTCATCGCGCAAACGCACGGGAGAGATCGACAAAATAACCGGTGAAACTTATTTTGAGCTGTACTACGCCGATTTTGACGAAGATGGCATGCCCATTCAACCAGCTCCTTTTTCTGCCGAAATCAATTCCGAGCGCCACGAAGGACAAGTGAGTTTTACCAACAGCTCCGATAAAATGTTCTTCAGCCGCAACAACATCAGCAAAGGTGTGCCCCAAGCTGGCAAAGACGACACTGTGCGCATGCGGGTGTACGAGGCATTCAAAGGGCCTTATGACTGGGAGCGGGTTCGCCCTCTGCCGTTCAACAACGTGAACTATTCCTGCATGCACCCCTCCTTGAATTACGATGGAACCCGCTTGTTTTTTGCTTCCAATATGCCCGGCGGTTATGGCAAAATGGACATTTATTTCGTAGATTGGGATGGCAACAAATGGTCGGATCCGATCAATCTCGGGCCGGAAGTCAATACCTCCGGCAACGAAGTTTTTCCCTACATCCACGACAATGGTGCGCTCTTTTTTTCCTCCACCGGCTTGCGTGGCCTCGGCGGCCTCGATGTGTACATGATCGACCTCAGCGGCAGTGAATGGGGCAAGGTGATCAACTTGGGCCAGCCATTCAACTCCAAGGCCGATGATTTTGGCCTCATTTTAGACAAAGAAAGCACCCGTGGATTTTTCTCCTCCAACCGCAGTGGTGGCTCCGGTAAAGACGACATTTATGCTTTTGATGCGCCCAATGGACTGCAAGGGCTCAAACCCGTCATTCAAGCTACCCTGCGCATCACCGCCATCGACGAAGACAACAACGCCACCATGCCCAATGTGAACATCCGCGTTTTTGAACGGGCTAGCGATGGCCTGATCAAGGATGGCAACACCTATGCGGCCACCCTGGTACCCGCCAACGACCAATCCCAAGACCTGATCATGCGCCTCAACCGCAAAAACGATGAGGAATTGGGCAATCCCACAACCGTAACTGGCCGTGATGGCTCCTCAACGATCAACTTGGCGGTCAACCGCGAATACGTTATCTTGATTTCAAAAACGGGCTTCAAAACGCAGGAACTTCCCTTTACCCCCAAAGCCCAAAACCTGAAAAACACCATGGATGTGCGCATGGCCCACATCAACTGCATTCCCCTACGCGGCATCGCCCTGACTGACAAATACGAAAAACCGATTCCAAATACCAAAATTCGAGTCATTAGCAATTGTAACGGGCAAGAAGTGCTGCTTACCTCCAATTTGGACGGTACTTTTGACCACTGCTTGGACTTAGGTTGCACCTACACCATTCTGGCTGAGAAATACGGATTTAAAACCGCTCAAACCCAACTTTCCACTGAAAGCGTGCGCGGTAGCCGTTCCTTTTCCATCAGCATGCACCTGGCCCCAACCAATGATGAGGTCATGCGCAAACCCCTGGCGGAAGGCACCATCATCGTAATGGAAAACATTTATTACGACTTCAATAAAGCCGCCATTCGTACCACCGACGCCCGCGATCTGGAAGCACTCACCCGTCTGATGGTCAAATACCCGACCATGGAGGTGGAACTGGGCGCACACACCGATTCCCGGGGCACCAGTGAATACAATATGCAATTGTCCCAGCGTCGGGCCGAAGCGGCCAAAGAATTCCTCGTGCGCAAAGGGGTAGACGCCAACCGCATCCGTACTACAGGTTTTGGTGAATCCCAAATCCGCAACCACTGCAAGGACGGCGTAGAATGTGAGGAAAAAGAACACCAATTCAACCGTCGAACGGAGGTGAAAGTGTTAAAAATCAACGAAACCGCGCTGTATGACATCAAACCTGGCGGGAATTGAGATTTTACTATCTTAGGGGCGACAAAAAAATAAGTGTTCATTTTGCCAAAGGATTAGATAAGTAAACGGTTCATTTCAAGTTTCTTATCTAATCCTTTGGCCCAAAATGAAATGAACACTTATTTTTTGCCCCACTACTTAGGATCCTGATACCTAAAAAATCATGCACACTAAAGCCATTATTCCGGTAGCTGGCGCGGGCACCCGTTTGCGGCCATTGACTTATACTCAGCCTAAACCCTTGATCCCGGTAGCGGGCAAGCCCATCATTTCTTTCATCATCGACCAATTGATCGACATTGGGGTGCGCGACTTTATTTTTGTGATTGGTTATTTGGGGGAAAAAATCAAAAATTACGTAGAGCAAGCTTACCCCGACATCGAAAAACAATTTGTCAATCAGGAATTGCGCCTGGGCTCCGCGCACGCCATCTGGACCGCCCGCGAATCGATCCGGGACGCCGATGACGTATTCATTTTTTTTGGAGACACCATCATTGACCTCGATTTTCAATTGGTGCTCCAGGATCCTTATTCTTGCTTGGGCGTAAAAAAAGTAAATGATCCACGCGAATACGGCGTGGTGGAGTACAGCGAAGATGGCCGCGTCAATAAAGTGATCGAAAAACCCCGCATCCCCAAGTCCAACATGGCCATGGTGGGTTTTTATCACCTCAAAGAAGTGCCCTCATTTATCAATGCCTTGGAGTTCAACATCAGCAACAACATCCGTACCGATGGCGAATTTCCCCTCACTGACGCCCTGATGCGCATGATTGAAACGGGCACCCGCTTCAGCACCATTGAGGTCGACAACTGGTTCAACTGTGGCAAAAAGGATGTGCTACTCGAAACCAACGCCATCATGTTGCGCCGCAAGGGTTATGCATCTGCCAATCTGCCTGAATTTGACAATTCCATCATCATTCACCCCGTCAGCATTGGCGAAAACTGCCAAATTGTAAACTCTATCATCGGTCCACATGTTACCATCGGCAACAATGTGCGCATCAACAATGCCATCGTGCGCGACTCGATCATCGGCAACTACGCCGCCATCCAGGAGATCATTCTCCAAAACTCGGTGGTGGGCAACGATGCCTCGATCACGGGTATGCGGCAAAGTTTGAACATTGGCGACAATACCGAAATTGACTTTAGTTGATAAGATCAAATTTATGAAAATCACCTTCGACCGCCTTGTGATCGTCCTCATCATTGCAGTGGCGGGCATCTACATCGGCAAGTATTTTTACCAAAAGCCACAATTTGTCAATGGCCAAAAAGCGCTGGACTTCCAGGCCCAAACCATCAACAAGCAATCTTTTCGGCTTTCAGACCTGAAAGGCAGTTACGTTTTGCTCGATTTTTGGGGATCTTGGTGCGGGCCCTGCCGAATGGAAAATCCGGAGTGGGTGGCCATGAACAAGCGAATGGCGGGGCAAAAACTGCCCAAGGCCGATGGTTTTCACATCGTCAGCATCGCCATTGAGCGGAATGAAGAAAGTTGGAAACGGGCCATTGAATACGACGGACTGAACTGGCCGCTGCACATTCTGGATCAAACCAGCAGCATGAAATTTTTCAACTCACCGATCGCCACTTTGTACAAAGTACGCGCCTTGCCCAGCAATTATTTGATCGACCCCCAAGGCATGATCATTGGCGTAAATGTAAGCCCTGAAGAGGTAGAAAAACGGATCACCCAGTAACGCAGAAACATGAGTAATCCCGAATTTTTTCAGAAAGACTACCAAAGCGACATTTTTTTATCACAAAGGAAAAAAGAGGACACAAAGGACACAAAGCGAAGCGTCGTCTACGTCTAACTTTGTGTCCTCTGTGCTACTTTGTGTTTTCTTTGTGAAAATTATGTCGTTTGTGAATTATTTGAAAATTCGGGATGACGAACTGTTTTGCGTCATACTCAGTAAATCTTGTCATGACATGCTGTCAAAAACTGACAAGCTGACCTTTGTCTCCCCCTTTTTTCTGCCATGGCAAGATAATTGCTGTGGGTTCCAAAAAACAATTGTACCGTGATGGATCCGAATAACAACGTGGAAATCAACGAAGAAACCATAGCAACACCAGTGGAAAACGACAACAACATCAACGACGAAGGGCAAGAAGAATCAACGCCGGGCGGAGACAACTCCCCAGAGGAGCAATTGGCTCGCTTGCAGCGCGATTACGCCGAATTGCAGGATAAATACATCCGACAGGCAGCTGAGTTTGACAATTTCAAACGCCGTACCCTCAAAGAGCGCCTGGATTTGATGCGCACTGCCGCTCAAGATACCATTCAGGCCCTGCTGCCAGCGCTCGACGATTTTGATCGGGTCAAAACTGCCAGCGAATTGCCCAATAGCCCCGAACCTTTCAGTGAGGGCGTAAAACTGGTGTACCATAAGTTGTACCACATTCTGGCAGCTCAGGGTCTGGAACCCATGGAGTCCAATGGCCAGGATTTCGATGCTGAAATCCACGAAGCCATTACTGAAATTCCCGCGCCTACCGAAGCAATGAAAGGCAAAGTGATCGATACCCTGGAAAAAGGATACAAACTCAAAGACAAAATGATCCGCTACGCGAAAGTCGTGGTGGGCAAATAAGAAAGCATGGCGAATAAGCGCGATTTTTACGAAGTGCTTGGGGTGCCCAAAAACGCCGATGAGGGGGCTTTACGCAAAGCTTACCGCCAAATGGCGATGAAATTCCACCCAGACAAAAACCCCGGTGACAAAGAAGCCGAAGAAAAATTCAAGGAAGCCGCCGAAGCTTACGAGGTACTCAACGACGCCGACAAACGGGCGCGTTACGACCGCTATGGCCACGCTGGTGTAGATCCCAATATGGGTGGTGGCGGCGGCTACGGCCCCGGCGGCATGAGCATGGATGATATCTTCTCCCAATTTGGCGACATTTTTGGCGATGAATCACCCTTTGGTTCTTTCTTTGGCAATGCAGGTGGTCGTTCTGGCGGTGGCCAGCGCGGCGGGCAACGTGGAGGAAACCTCCGCATCAAAGTGTCCCTGACCCTGGAAGAAATCGCCAATGGGGTTACTAAAAAAATAAAAGTCCGCAAACAAACTACCTGCGACGAATGCCGGGGATCGGGTGCCAAAGACTCCTCTTCGGTCAAATCCTGCAATACCTGTAATGGTGCTGGATACGTCCGTCAGGTGCGCAATACCTTTCTAGGGCAAATGGCCACCACCACACCTTGCCCTACTTGTGGGGGTCGTGGCCAAGTCGTAACCAGCCATTGCGCCAAATGCCGTGGTGCCGGAACGGTTGAAGGGGAAGAAACCCTGGACATCGATATCCCAGCAGGCGTTGAGGAAGGCATGCAACTCCAAATGCGGGGCAAAGGCAACTCAGGCCCCAATGGCGGCCCGTCCGGTGACCTGCTGATCACCATCGAGGAAAAAGCACACGAGCACTTGCAACGGGATGGACAAAACGTGATCTACGAACTGTTCATCAATTTTGCCGATGCTGGCCTGGGCACCTCTGAAGAAGTACCAACCCTGGAAGGCAAAGTCAAAATCAAAATACCACCGGGTACTCCCGCAGGAAAAATTTTCCGACTGAAAGACAAAGGTTTGCCTTCGGTGCAAGGTTATCGCGGTGAGCGCGGCGATCAGTTGATTTACGTCAACGTCTGGACGCCCAAAAAACTGAACGACGAAGAACGCCGCTTGTTGGAACGGATGCGGGAACTCCCCAACTTCCAACCACAACCTGGCAAGTCCGACCGCAGTTTTTTTGAAAAAATGCGCGACTTTTTCAAATAAGCAATGACGCTAATCGTTGCAGCAAATGACGAATAATTCGAATGACGAATGACGAAAACGGTCACAGAGCGAAATCGAAGTGCCATTTCGTCATTCGTCATTCGAATCATTCGTCATTTGCATTAATACACCGATATGAAATATGTTTTTGCTCTCTGCCTCGCCCTTGCCTTCCTGCTTAGCGCTTGTGGCCCCAATTACGTCTACAACCACCAATCGGCCTTCGACAACGACACCTGGACTTACCAGGCCGTACAGCAACACCAAGTCGAGATCAAAGATACCACCTACCTCTACAACCTGATCCTTGGGGTCAAACACAGCCCCGAATACGCTTTCCAAAACCTGTACGTCAAGATCAAAACCGTTTTCCCAAATCAAGAAAAACGCGAACAAGTCGTTTCCCTCAATCTGGCCGATGGCAGCGGAGCCTGGTACGGCAAATGCAGCGGCAAAACGTGTAGCATCGAAATCCCCCTCCAACAAAACGCCATTTTTGAACAAGTCGGCACCTACCAGTTCTCCATCGAACAGTACATGCGAACGGAAAAAGTAGAAGGAGTAAAGGGCTTGAGTTTCAAAGTGGAAAAAACCACAACCAAAGCCGCAAAATAAAAATTTGAGGCCTGCCTTGGGCCTTTACAAATTCAACCAATACGTCACCTTTAGCACCAGCGCCCGGTTCTTCACCTGCGGCCCCTGAAAAAACTGGTCGGTAAAATAATTATCCGTATATACCAAAAACACATCCGATACGGGCCGGAAGCGCCACTGCACGCGGCTGTTGATGTTCACGTTGTTGACCTGGGTATTGTATTGCAAAAAGGTGCTGAAAAACAAGCTCCGGCTAAAGGACAACTCCGCCCGCGGCCCGATCAACCAAAAACTGGCGCTGTTGAAAGGAGCGGGCAAGTGGATGTCGTTGTAAGCATAAGTCATCGCAAAAACGCCGTAGGGTTGCCAGCGATAGACCAGCTCGCCGTTGATGCGGAAAATATTGCCATTGAAATATTGGCCGGTACCTACATTGATTTCATAGGAAAAAGGCTTACGGAAGTCTGAAATGTAGCTTACACTCGCCGTATGGTAAGTGTAATCCGTGCCGGCGGGCAATACCTCTCCACCCGAATTGGTCGGGTCAAAGGGAAAATACAAATAAGTATACTCTTGTCCCGCGTTGATTTCCAGCGAGGAATTGCCGGGAAACTCCATAAAATAGGTCAATTGATGGCTGCGGTCGGTCAATTGATACCCTGGAGCATTGTAGGTCAGGGTATTTTCAAAATTAAACCCGGTGACATTCACCTTTTTAGCCCAACTTTCACTGCGCGGAAAGATGTTCATTTTCGTAATGTTGAACATCGAAAACTGCCCTGGCCGGGGCACAAAACCCACATCCGCCCTGTAGTCTCGCCCCAGGTATTGCAAACCCGAAAGCACCGACCATTTGCGGGTAGAATGCCCCAAAAACGCGGCAGCCGACTGGGCGTCGGCGTTGCTTTGTTGGCCGCTGAAAGAGCGGTGGTAATAAAACTCACCTTCCCACTTGTTGTCTTTGGAAAAAAGGTTGTATTCCAGTCCCGCTACCCGATTGTAGGCAGCGGGGTTGTGCTGGATTTTTTCCTGATCGTCTACCCGGAAGTTTTCCTTGTTGACAAAAATGGCGCTGATCGCCGAGCGTTCAAAAACCTTGCGCTGCAAAACGCCCACGGTATAATTGGCCGGGCCCTGCTTGAGGTCGCGTACCCGGCCCGTTTGCATGTTGAGCAGGCCGATGCGCCAGTTTTTGTCCAGTTTGCCGCTCAGGCGCATCCCGGCTTTGATGGGCACATTGAGATTGCGCCTGACCGAAACAGTGTCGCCATCAGTGGTCACCTTGCGGATGCTGCCATTGGCCAAACCCACCCGGCGGCTAAAAAAAGGCCGACTATCGGGAAAGCCAAAGCGCCCGAACAAGTCTTCATTTTCCAAAAAGAACTGTCGCCTTTCGGGGAAAAACAGCTCAAAACGGCTCAGGTTGGTGATCTGGCGGTCCACATCAACCTGTGAAAAATCGGGATTCAAGGTCAAGTCCAGGTTGAGCGAAGGGGTGATGGCGATTTTGGCGTCGCCCCCGATGTTGAATTTGTTTTCGGTGGGGAGTTTGAATTCAGAGTCCTTCTCCGTTCGCCCGATGATGTAGGGAATCACCGAAACGTTGGCCCCTGGCTGGGGCGGCGCATCTTCCCATACCAAGGATCCTGTAAAAGCCATGCTTGCTGGCCGAAAGGCGCGCGGCACGGGTGCCCAGGTGGAGGCCTCGTTTTGTTTGAGGCCAAAACGTACAAAGTTGATGCGCCAGGCATTTTGCCCAGTGACCTGTTTGTAGCGCAAGGTTTTGAAGGGGATGGCGATTTCGACGACCCAGCGGTCGGTGTGGTTTTGGACTTCGGAGTACCATTTGTTGTCCCAATCGGTGGTCAGGTTGGCCCCATTGTCGATCAAACCTTCCCTTTGCACATTGAAGGGCGAAACGGCGAAGTGGAAGCCATTGAGTTTGTCGCTAAAGGGATCGATGTTGACAGCAAAAACGTCGCTGGTGCCACTTTGAAAATCGCGCTTGAGGGAAGTGGTGATGTAGTCGGCCTGGTTTTGGTACAACACCGCACCAACGTAGAGGAAATTTTGGTCAAAAGTGAGGCGGATTTCAGATTTGAGGTTGGCTGCGGAAGTATCAAAGGGGAAGTTTTGGAAAAAATCCTTCGCGACCTGGGCATTTTGCCAGGCGGCTTCATCCAGGGCACCATCCAGGCGGATGACTTCTTTGGATTTGCGGATGGATAGTTGGTATTTTTCGGCGGGGATTGGGGCTTGGCTGAAGAGGCTCAGGCTCAGCAATAGCGTTAACCCGCTGAGCAGGCAGGAAATTCTCATGATTTAGCAGTAGTTAGGACGGTATAAATAGGCTTTACGGGGCAAATCTCAGGAATAATATGCAGGAAAACAAACCGCTGACACATGGAACTGTGGATTGAAGCCCAACGACGCACTTTTGCGGATGAAGCGCCTTAAAATGTTTTTTTGCCAGGCAATCTAAATGGTCTTTGAATTAAAAATCACCGAACTGGGCAAGGCGACGCTTAAAACTTGGCGGAGTAATCTAGGCTGCTTTAGCACTAATCTGCCCCAACAAATCTGTGACCATTTCAGGAAGTCTTAGGAAGCATCGAGTAAATTCAGCTTTTAACAATTGCATTTCAGCAGATGATAAGGTATTGGCATCTCTCCAAAATCACTCATTAAGTGCATTGCGTTCTTCGACACTTTCTGCCATCAGATATAGCGTAAAGAAAGTGCGAAAAGTTTTGTTATCCGTTAAACGGCTGACTATGTCTTGCACATGAGCATATTTTTTCAATCGCCAGGATTTTGAAATCAAGTAAATCATACTCCGCAGGTAAAATTTCAGGTGCTATAGTGAAGCTTACGCTAGTGAGATGCAGGTCAAATGTGCTAAATCTCTAAGCACTAGCCACCTCATATTCCAGTTTAAAAGGTGCTGCCATTCGTTTAGATGCATCCAAAATCTCGATTTTGACAATATTGCCTTCACTATCAAAATCCAGAATGACCCCGGGCTTTACTTCATCGCTTTCCTGGATTTTTTCTTCTGAAAAGCGAAGAACAAGGATGTCTACCTCTTGATCAAATTTAATTTTCATTTCGCCAATATTTTTCCACCTTGCTGGTTAGATAAACAGTAATAACCAGATTAGGGATTTTAACAATGTTAACGAATACCCTCACTAGAAATTCTTTAGCTTCATCCTCAAAATACCAAATCGATTGATAAATGAGTTTGTTTTCTCCTTGAGCAATTGTTTGTTGGGGGTTCTCAATAATCGAGAAAACCATTTCTTCTGTTATTCCCCGTTCTTCCATTTGCTCTCTCGCATGACCTGAAATAACTACTTTAGGCATACCCTTGTAATTTACAAATTTTACATAATTTCCTACGAAATTTATTAACTATCCCTACAAAAACAGCATTTTAGTTTTATTAAAAAAATAAAAAAACATTTTATTTTTTTATTTTTATGCCACAGTTGGGCTTTTATGCGGAGATGTCGGAGTGAGCCAGGCCTTGTCGTTTTTTTACTTTGTTGTATCTTGTACAAAAAATCAAAACATGAAAAATAGACCTTTTCAAAGTGCTCGCCTCATTTTTCTACTGCTTATTGCGGGATGTTGTCAAACCGCCCTTCATGCCCAAGTTCCCGCCGATTATAAGGGCAAACCATTCAAAGACAAGGTATACAAAAAAGGAGCGCAGACCATCCCTGGCCGGATAGAACTTGCCTATTATGACCTGGGTGGAGAAGGCGTTGCTTATCACGATACAGACCCCATCAACAATGGCAGTGGTAAACTCAATCGCGAGCCCCTGCACGAACGCCCGGGAATTGACGAGTACATTGTACATTTCCGGGAAAAGGAAGGTGTGGATATCTCCTTTACCAAAGATTTTGCCGATTTTAACCACCCCAATAAAGTGGATCCACCTGTCAATCAGTTGTACATCGGCTGGGAAGAGGATGGTGAATGGACCAACTACATGGTGAATGTAAAAACGCCGGGTAAATACAAGATCATCACCATATACGGTTACCAAGACAACAAATCGAGTCTTTGGGTCAACCGTCAAAAAGCATTGGACTTGGTGATGCCGGAAAATACTGGCAACTGGCATTATTGGACACAGGCAACGGTGGGTGAAATAAGCTTTCCAAAAGCAGGTTTGCAACTACTGACCCTGCACTACAACAAAGGTTCGAATTTGGCCTTTCTGGATTTTGTGTTGGTGGATGGGAAATAAACAATTTTTCCGCGAGCTTCCCGATCAGTTGATCGTCAATGAATATCTGCCCGGGCAAGGTATTGCACCACACGTCGATTGTGAGCCTTGTTTTGAAGGCACGGTTGCTTCCATTTCTCTGGGTTCTGCCTGTGTGATGGATTTTACGCACGCTATCCGCAAAGAAAAAATTCCAGTCCTACTGGAGCCCTGTAGCTTGGTCGTATTGCAGGGAGATAGTCGGTATTTTTGGACCCATGGCATTGCGGGGCGTAAAGCGGATGTATTTGAAGGCAAGCCTTTTTTGCGTCAACGCCGGGTTTCGCTCACCTTCAGAAAAACAATCTTGCAAGCGACTTAAATACTTCTCTACTCGATTGCAAAAAGTCACCCCCTCCCAATCCCTACCCTCACTTTGCTTTCCACCCAAAATAGCTTAATTTGCCACTTAAATCATTTAACCCAGCCCTATGGCGCGCCCTGATTTTCGCAATATCCCGCTCGACCTCAACCTGGGAGGAGCCAATCCCCCGGAGGAAGGTGCCGAACCCTGGCTAAGTCCGGAAAAAATAGCCGTCAAATCTGCTTACGGGCCCTCCGATGTAGCGGACGTACCACACCTGAGCTACGCTGCGGGTATCCCGCCTTTTTTGCGTGGGCCTTATGCCAGCATGTACACCATTCGCCCCTGGACCATCCGGCAATACGCGGGCTTTTCTACCGCCGAAGAAAGCAATGCCTTTTACCGCAGGAACCTGGCCCAAGGCCAAAAAGGACTCTCCGTAGCCTTCGACCTGGCCACCCACCGCGGCTACGATTCCGACCACGAGCGGGTGCAAGGCGATGTCGGCAAAGCGGGCGTCGCCATCGATTCGGTGGAGGACATGAAAATCCTTTTTGACCAAATCCCCCTGGCCGAAATGTCGGTTTCGATGACCATGAATGGCGCAGTGATCCCCATCATGGCCTTTTACATCGTCGCAGCGGAAGAGCAAGGGGTTAGCCCAGCTCAGCTCAGTGGCACCATCCAGAACGACATCCTGAAAGAGTTCATGGTGCGCAACACCTACATCTATCCGCCCGAACCCTCCATGCGCATCATTGCAGATGTATTCGCCTATACTGCGCAACACATGCCCAAATTCAACTCCATTTCCATCAGTGGCTACCACATGCAGGAAGCAGGAGCCCCCGCCGATCTGGAACTGGCCTACACCCTGGCCGATGGCTGGGAGTATCTGCGTACGGGCATCAAGGCCGGGCTGGATGTGGATGATTTCGCCCCACGTTTGTCCTTCTTTTGGGCGATCGGCATGAACCACTTTATGGAAATTGCCAAACTACGCGCCGGGCGATTGTTGTGGTCCAAAATTGTGCAACAGTTCAATCCCAAAGACGCCAAGTCCATGGCGCTGCGCACGCACTGCCAAACCTCAGGCTGGAGCCTCACCGAACAAGATCCTTTCAACAACGTAGGCCGCACCACCATCGAGGCCTTGGCAGCAGCTTTGGGCGGCACGCAATCTTTGCATACCAACTCCCTGGATGAAGCCATCGCTTTGCCCACCGATTTTTCGGCCAAAATTGCCCGCGACACCCAAATCTACCTGCAAAAAGAAACCGACATCTGCAAAGCCGTCGACCCCTGGGCGGGCAGCTATTACGTGGAATACCTCACCGACCAGTTGGTGCAACGGGCCTGGACTCTGATTGAAGAAGTGGAGGAACTGGGCGGCATGGCCAAAGCCATCGAAGAAGGCCTGCCCAAATTGCGCATCGAAGAAGCCGCCGCACGCAAACAGGCCCGCATCGACAGTGGCAAAGATCAAATCATCGGGGTAAACGTCTTCCGTCTGGAACAGGAAGCCCCGATGGATACCCTGGAAATCGACAACACTGCTGTGCGCGACGCCCAAATCCGCCGCCTGCAGGATACCAAGAGCAAGCGTGATGAAGCTGCCTGCCAAACCGCTTTGCAAGCCCTGAAACAATGTGCAAAAACTGGCGAAGGCAACCTGCTATCGCTGGCCATTACCTGCGCCCGCTTGCGTGCTACCCTGGGTGAGATTTCGAGCGCAATGGAAGACTGTTTTGGCCGGTATACTCCCGTAACCCGAGCCATTTCCGGCGTTTACAGCAGCGAGGCCAAGAGCGATATTGATTTCCATGAAGCACAAGAACTGGCCGATCAATTCGCTGAACTGGAAGGCCGCCGCCCCCGCATCATGATTGCCAAACTGGGACAAGACGGCCACGATCGCGGGGCCAAAGTAATCGCCAGTAGTTTTGCCGATCTGGGCTTCGATGTAGACATTGGCCCCTTGTTCCAAACCCCGTCAGAAGCTGCCCGACAAGCAGTGGAAAACGACGTACACATCCTGGGCATTTCCTCCCTGGCGGCAGGCCACAAAACCCTGGTACCTCAAACCATCGCCGAACTGGCCAAACTGGGCCGCGACGACATCATGGTGGTGGTCGGCGGAGTAATTCCGGCACAAGATTACGCCTTCTTGTACCAACAAGGAGTGGTCGGAGTATTTGGCCCCGGCACGAAAATTTCCAAGGCAGCTGCGGCCTTGCTGAAGTTGTTGATGGAAATGGTGGCGTAAGGTTGAGGAGTTGAAACATGAGTCATCCCGAATTTTTGGGATAACAAACCGCGGATGCGGTTGAATTTATCATAGCCCCGGTCGTCCGCAGGGCCTATCAGTTCTAGTTTCAAACCATTTTGGATTGGGCTGCGCCCAATCATTTTAATAACCGCGACGACACGACGACGCGACGGTTTCACGACGCAAGCGTCGTGTGGTGCGGAGCAAAACGTCGTGTAATCG
>JAIYAV010000401.1 GCA_027488855.1 Saprospiraceae bacterium | reverse complement strand
TGCCCTGGCTCAGGGTAAAAAAACCTACGACAAACGGGATTCCATTCGGGAGAAAGACAACAAGCGCGAATTGGATCGCCTGAATAAGATGAAATTGTAACTACTTCCTGATCTAGCACTAAATCAGGAAGTAGTCAGACCCGTTGTTAGAAATTTTGTAAATAATTAACCGCTGCAAAGGTTATGGACAGCATCGCTCCGTACAAAATGATGTACACACCGATGACAACCAAAGTTAGGATGCCCAAAAACTTGAACAGCTTACCTAGGTTTTCGAAAGAAAGGGCCAGGTTATCCTGATCGTCTGCGTACAATGCCGTTTTTAAATTGGATGCAAAGCGGCTCAGATAAAGCAAGGGCAGGATATACAAACCCAGAATGGCAAAATAGACCAAGAGCCCAACCCACATCAGAGTAGAGAGTCCGCTAAACATTGCCAATTCAGGGGAGCTTGCCGTTGCTCCGATTGCGACCAAGCCAAACAAGCCAAATAAAGCACCAATTCCAGTCACAACAAAGCCAATAATTGCCAAAATATTTCCCCATTTGGCGGCAGTGTTCAGGTGTTCGTACATATCTTTGTGGATATGCAAAGTGCTTTGATCTTTTGAATTAGAGTTTTGGAATTCGTCTAGGATTTCAGTGTTTTCCATGAAATTTGTGAATTAGGTTGTGGTTAAATTAGTTTTAATACTTACAAGAATAGTACCTTATTTTGAATTTTAAAAATATAATCGCCCTTCTTTCCTTCGATAAACCAGACTGGTGACAATCTTCACTCCTCTGCACTGACAACGGTCATTTGACATAAAATTAGCCAATTCTACATTTGTTGGAAAATTTCACATTAGCTGGCTCACAAAATTTCCCGATCGCCATGTCAAATTCCCTATTGTTGCAAAAGTACAATACACCCGTTCCCCGTTACACGAGTTACCCTACCGTGCCTTATTGGGATGATCAGCCCATCCTTGAAAAACAGTGGATTCAGCACATCCGCGCGGCTTTTGCCCAAGATGGGGGCATCAGTTTGTACATCCACTTGCCCTATTGTGAAAAACTCTGCACCTATTGTGGCTGCAACAAACGCATCACCAAAAACCATGGGGTAGAGGAACCCTATGTAGCCACTATCCTGAAAGAATGGGCCTTGTACCTCAAAAACTTACCCGGCAGGCCCCTCATCAAAGAATTGCACTTGGGCGGCGGAACGCCTACTTTTTTTCATCCTGATCAGTTAGACGCGCTCATTAGAGGAATTTTTGAACACGCGGACGTTGCTCCAGAGGTAGACTTTGGCTTTGAAGCCCACCCTTTCAGCACCACCCGCGAACACTTGGTAACGCTGTACAACCTGGGCTTCCGCCGCATCAGTGTAGGCGTGCAGGATTTTGCTCCCGAAATCCTGGAAATCATCAATCGGCAACAAACCGAGCTGGAGGTACAACAGGTTACCCAATGGGCTCGCGAAATTGGCTATACCAGTGTCAATTACGACCTGATCTATGGTTTGCCCCTGCAAACGCCCGATCATGTTCGGACCACCATGCACAAGTTGGAAACCCTACGCCCCGATCGCATCGCCTTTTACAGCTACGCCCACGTGCCCTGGATCAAACCCAGCCAACGCGCTTATTCGGAAGCAGACCTGCCGATGGGCGAAGCCAAAAGGGCTTTGTACGAGCTAGGTCGCGACCTGCTGGAAGAAATGGGTTACCTGGAAATTGGCATGGATCACTTTGCCCTGCCCAAGGATCAACTGTCCAAATCCATGCAACGAGGCACCCTGCACCGCAATTTTATGGGTTACACCCCCCACTATACCCGCCTGAGCATTGCCTTGGGTGCTTCTTCCATCAGCGATAGTTGGGATGGATTTATGCAAAATGAGAAGGTCATTGAGGATTATCAAAAAGCCGTTGAGCTGGGGCGCTTCCCGATTAGCAAAGGGCATTTGTTGTCGGAAGAAGACCAGATCATCCGCACTCATATCTTGAACCTCATGTGCCGCTATGAAACGGATTGGAGCGATCCCGAACTGCAATGTGAAACTTTTGAAGACATTCCAACCCGTTTGGAAGAATTGGAAGTGGATGGATTGATTGAGGTGAATGGCCAACATTTGAGGGTAACCGAACGTGGCAGACCCTTTCTGCGCAACATTTGTTTGGCCTTCGATGCCCGTTATTGGCAAAAACAACCCGGCGGAAAGTTATTTAGTCAGGCAATATAGAACTAATTTTTTCATTTCATTGTAAATGCTGTTGGCGCTCTAGTGAGTAAATCAACTGAATTCGTAACTTTGGAGTCGTTTCTAACTGCTTTTTAATGATATGAAAAAATACCCTGTCCTTTTTGCCATTGCCCTACTGTGTTTGTCATTGGTCGGATGTTGGAACTCCGGCCCAGACCCTACCAGAGAATACACGGAAGACCCCAACCAGATTGATTCCGACGGCCAACCCGGAATGAGCGACGACTACAGCAATACCAATCGGATGATTTGGCAAAAACCAGAATTGGTGCTCGACCGCATGGGCGACATCAAAAATAAGGTAGTAGCCGACATTGGTGCAGGTACGGGCTTTTTTGCTTTTCGCCTGACCCCGATGGCCAAAAAAGTCATCGCCATCGACATCAATCAAAACCTGATCAATGTCATCGATAGCATCCGCACGGTTGAATTGTCAGATGCCGATCAAAATAAGTTGGAAACCCGTTTGGCCGACCCCGATAATGCACATCTGAGCGATAACGAGGCCGACGTGGTACTATTGGTGAACACCTATTTATACCTGGGCGATCGGGTAGCATACCTCAAAAATCTGAAAAAGGGGATTGCCCCAGGAGGAAAAATCATCATCGTGGACGTAAAACGCCAACGTTTGCCCCAAGGTGAATTTTTGCCCCCCCAATCTATTCGTGTACCACAACACCTGGTCGAAGAAGAGCTGGAACAAGCTGGTTTTCAATTGCTCAGCAGCGACGATACTTCGCTGATTCACCAATACATGGTTGTTGCCCAAAAGAAATTGTAATGCTCTCACAGAAAGCTAAATATGCCATCAAAGCACTCATTTATCTCGCCAAGCAGGAAAAGGGAGCTTTGATCAAAACCGCCGAAGTTGCCTCCAATTCCAGCATCCCCAAGAAGTTTTTGGAATTGATTTTGATCGATCTCAAACGGGCTTCACTCGTCAGTAGTAAACAAGGCATCGGTGGCGGCTACTACCTGTTGAAGGACGCAGAAGACATCAACTTGGCCGACATTTACCGACTTTTTGATGGCGCCATTGCCCTTTTGCCATGCGCCTCGTTGCGTTTTTACGAGCCTTGTCACGATTGTCCAGATGAGGCTACTTGTTTGATTCGCAGTAGCTTAATTAAAGTGCGGGATCAAACTTTGAGCGCTTTGGAGAAGACTACCATTAAAATGTTGACGAAGGAAAATTGACACTACAGGGTTTTTTTGAAAGCTTTGCCCTACATTAGAGCGATACATTCAAATAAACACCAAATGATCATCCGTTGCGTCCTCCTCCCTATTTGTTTGTGTTTTGCCCTCTGGGCTTTGGCTCAGCCCGTGGCTGCACCCAAGTACGAATTTCGCGGTGCCTGGATTTCTACGGTAATCAACCTGGATTGGCCCACCCGGGGTGCTTCCCCACAGCAGCAACAGACCGAACTGCTGCGCATTTTTGACGACTTGAAAAAAGCTGGAGTCAATGCCGTTTTTTTTCAATTGCGCTCCGAAAGTGACGCTTTTTACCAGTCAGCACTCGAACCTTGGTCGTATTACCTCACCGGTAAGCAGGGGCAAAGCCCCAATCCTTTTTGGGATCCACTCCAATTTGCCATCCAGGAAGCGCACAAGCGCGGTATGGAATTGCACGCCTGGTTCAACCCTTTCCGGGTCATTCGCAGCACCAATTCCACTTACCCCAAAGACTCCCTGCACGTATCCATTCGCCATCCCGAATGGATGATGAACATCCGCAACATCCTGCTGCTCGATCCGGGCATCCCCGCTGCCCGCCAATACATCATCGATGTGGCCACCGATATTGTCAAACGTTACGACGTGGATGGCCTGCATTACGACGATTATTTTTATCCCTACGAAGGCATTGGCAGCCAGGATACCGCCAGTTTTGCCAAATACGGCAACGGCCTGACCCTCAACGCCTGGCGCGAAGACAACATCAATCGTTTTGTACAAGAACTGGGCGCGGCCACCTTTGCCCTCAAACCCTTGGTCAAATATGGCATCAGTCCCTTCGGCATTTGGCGCAGCGGCGTGCCACCGGGAATTACTGGCCTTTCTGGCGCAGACGTGACTTACGGCAACGCGGTGGTATGGCTGGAAAAACAATGGATCGACTACCTCGCGCCTCAATTGTACTGGCGTTTTGGCGGCAATCAGGACTTTGAAAAATTAGCCAACTGGTGGAAAACCCAAATGAATGGCCGACACCTCTACCCCGGTATCGCCATTTATCGGGCTGACCCCAGTACCGTAGGAGCCGCAGCCTTGTACCCTCCTTCCGAAATCCCGAACCAGATTTATTTTACGCGCCAAAAAAACATTCCCGGAGTGATCATGTTCCGGGCAGCCAACCTTTCCCGGCTCAACTCCCAGGGCTTGGCCGATTCCTTGTGCAACCGCATTTACAGCAATCCAGCCCTGACCCCGATCATGCCCTGGAAACCGCTGGAAGCTCCCGGCGTAGCCAAAAACTTACACCTGGTGCCGACTACCAATGCGATCAACCTGAGTTGGAGCGCTCCCGAAGCCAACGGACGACAAGCCAAGGCGCGGATGTACGCCATTTATCGGGTGCAGGCGGACAAAGAACCCTTTTGGTTGCTAGCCAGTCAAGAGCCTAAAAATTTATTGGCGGTCACTGGCAATACTCAATACCAGGATCGCAGCATCATCGATGGCCAGCAATATTGGTACGCTGTTACGGCGGTAAGTGGCAATTCGATTGAAAGTTTGCCGAGCTCTTTTGCTCCGCTGAGTACCAAAACCCGGGCGGTACGAACTGATTTTGGCATCCGGGAGGTTTTCCCGAATCCTTTTACTCAGCAACTGCACATTCGTTATTCGATTGGAGCGCCGGGTACGCTTTCGCTGCGGATTTACAATACGCTGGGGCAGGAGATGGTTACATTAGTGGATCAAGAACGGAAAAGTGCGGGGGATTATGAGGCGGTATGGGTGCCGGAGGCTAGCGCGAAGACGGGGCTGTATATCTGTGTGCTGGAGGTGGATCGGCAGAAGATGGTGCATAAGGTGGTGAAGGCGCCGTGAGGATTTGGAAAATTTAGTTCGCCAAATGACTTGCAGCTTTGGGTTCTGAGTTTTACCTCGTTGAATCAAATTGTATCGAGCAACAATTAAAGGGCTTGGGAGTAACCAAAACTAAAAAAATGGGACTTAGATTAAAAAATATTATTACTGACTACAAATCCGAAGAGGATATTACATTTATTAGGGAATTTGAAAAATCATTTCAATTTGTTCAAGCGAAACGGTTTAACGCTCAATTTCAAGGAATAATTGGGCAAATTGACGAAAGAAAAATCGAACAAAATTGTTATGATGAAGAATTTTTACAAAACAATAACTGTAGAAATTTAGATGATGTCTTTGAAATAATTTATGAATTTGAAGATAAAATCAGTGTTTTTAGTGAAAAATTCCCAAACAAATCTTTTGTGTATATAGACGTTGATTGTTTTGGCGGAACTTGCCTTTATAAAGGTTTTATTGTTAAAAATGGAGAAATAAGCTATCGGCAGGAAAGTACTTATGATGGACATATTAAATTGTTAGAGAGACTAAATCAGGATTTTAAAGAATGGAATTTTGAGCCTTTTTCTAGGGATTTCTTTACAAAAAGAGGAGAGATAAATGGGAAAATTTATGATTTCAGTATTGCTGGACTATGGTTAGCTCTAAAAAATGATTACTCAGACACAACCAAGTATTACATTGACGGGAGTGCTAATGGGCTACTATTAAAGCACAATAATAACTATACCTATTATTTCAAACCTTCGAATCAAAACATAGAAATCACTGGAGTTATATATAATGATGATGCGGAAATGGTAAATGAAATATTGAGTGTTCCAGATAATTCGTTTCAAGGTATGGACTACGAATTGGAAATTACTTTTTCCGAAAGGACTAATGTTGTAAAAAAGACTTCTAATAACAATGTGAATAACGATCGAGGTAAATAAAAACTCTACAGTAGAGACTTCTGCAAAGCAAGAGCAACCCATCACAAACAAAACATCTTTTGACAAGCCGATGAAATTCCTGTAATTTGCACAAAAGATTTAACATGATTATCACCATCGAAACTTCAAGCCTTCAAGAGATTGAGCCATTGCTACTAGCGCTCAAATCATTGAATATCAAAAGCATAAAAATCCAGGACTCGCCAGTAACCCCAAAACCTATCATCACCAGAGGAAATAAAAAATTAGACCCAAAAGCACTTTTTGGCATTTGGCAGAACAAACCACGAATAATCGAGCAAATACGTTCAGCTGCTTTTCCTGCCAGATAGCATCTTATAACCAGCCTGAAAATTCCCCACTCCCAAATTTTTTTCCTACCTTTACCCCCATCAAAGACCAACCCCGAGTATTCTTTCCAGCCACCCATGAACCTGAAACGCCCCTACATCCTCGAAACCTTATCACATTCAGGTCATGTTACAATTTCCCCTAAAGATTTGCCTGAGCCTGGTACTGGCATCCCTGGGTTGTGCCCCTGCGGCCGAAAAACCCAAGGCTAGCGCCGTAGCAGCCAAGGTAGTGGTGGCCAAGTCCATCACCCCCGCCCCAAAAGACACCATCCCTAGGCCAGCGGATTTGGACCCGGCCCAATACCCCTACATCGATTTTAGTGCCAATGTCATTGAGCGCAAAGAAAGTTTGGAGCCTTTTTTCAAACGTTTGGACGACCTACGTGCAGGTAAGTCCAATCAGGTGCGCATTTTGCACATTGGAGATTCCCACATCCAGGGCGATTATTTCACCGGATGGATGCGGGCTTTTTTCCAGTACGAATACGGTGCAGCCGGGCGCGGTTTGGTTTTTCCCTACCGCCAGGCCGGAAGTTACAACGCCCGTGATGTCAAGAGCAGCGCAACCGGCAGCTGGTTGGGGCGCAAAAGTACCTTTCAAAATACCGAAGTCCCCATTGGCCTGAGCGCAATGGGCGTACGCACCTACTCCGAAAACTTCGAGCTCGACCTTTTCCCCCAAGACCGTTACGGCCTGGATCAGCGCTTCAATTCCGTGACCATTTTTCACGAAAAAGGCCCCGAGGTATTCGACATGTTGCTCGAAACGGGCAATACCCCCCAGGCAAGTCCACCCAAACCAACGGGTACCAAAGTCATAGCTGCCAGCGTGACCAGCAGACCGATCATTCCTTCCTCAACGACAATTCACAAGATCCGCCCCGGCGAGTCCTTGTACAGCATTTCGCGCAAGTACCACTGCAACATCGTGGAACTCCGCAAACTCAACAACCTGAACAGCAACCTGATCCATCCTGGCGACAACCTGACCATACCTGCCTCAAAACTGGTAACTCCAGCACCCGCCCCAGGCCCGGTTCCTGACTTGACTACTTTTGTTACCGCTGGTTCAAAAGTGGTATCGGGTGCAGCTGATGCCAATCAACCTTTCCACAGCATTGTCCACCTGGATACCCTCACCAATTTGTTGCGCTTGAAAGGGCTGAAACGCCAGCCCCGACAGGAGCGGACGACGCTGTTTGGATTTGTACTCGAAAACAACACCCGTTCCGGGGTATTGTACAACGCGGCCGGAGCCAATGGGGTGACCTATTACCACTACAACCACGCTGAATACTTTGTGGATCAGGCGGCCATGTTGTACCCCGATCTCATCATCATTACGCTGGGTACCAACGAATGTTTTTTGCCAGCCGGCAAGATGGCGGAGGTAGAGCGGGAAGTGGACGCTTTTTTGACCAAATTGAAAGCCAAAATGCCCCAAGTGCCTATTTTAGTGACCATTAACCCCGATGTATTGAAAAATAAATCGGTGGATAATACAATAGGTTTGCAGGTTCGCGATATATTGCGCAGGCAAACGCAAGAACACAATGTAGCCATGTGGGATTTGCACCAAATCATGGGTGGACTGGGCTCGATGCGCCGCTGGCGTTCCGAGAATCTTGCGCAAGCGGACGGAATTCATTTTACCGAACGAGGATATTTAGTGAAGGCGCAATTGCTGTACGCTGCGCTGAAAAAAGCCTATGCCGCCAATTAACTGGACCGATTTTTCAGGATTGTGGACTTATGTAGCATCCAGACCCCTGCTGTTTAGCAACCTGGAGTTCTTCATACTGTTTTTTATTTTTTACACCTTGTACTTGTTGTTGCTGCGCAGCTTCAACCTGCGTTTGCTGCTCACTACCATTTTTTCCCTGTTTTTTTACTACAAATGCACGGGCGGGCCAGTGAATCTGTGGATATTGTACACCTATCCTTTCATGCTCCTGATATTTTCTACGGTGGTGGATTTTTTCCTGGGGCACTTTATTTACAAGGCCAATGGTAAGGGCGGCAAATTGTTCTTTTTGATCCTTAGCCTGGTCTTCAACCTGGGCATGCTGGTTTATTTCAAGTACACCAACTTTTTTATCGGCATCATCAATTACTCTTTTCAGACCGATTGGGCGCTGCAAAACATCTATTTGCCCGCCGGGATTTCGTTTTTTGTGTTCCAGACCTTGAGTTACAGCCTGGATATTTACCGGGGGCTGATCAAACCAGTCAGCTCCGAAATGAAAGACTTCCGCTCTTTTTTGCGCAGCTTTTTGGACTTCGGCTTTTTTGTGACTTTTTTCCCGCAATTGCTGGCCGGGCCGATTGTCCGAGCCTACGATTTTTTGCCCCAAATCCGCCAGAAGCCCATCCTGAGCAATGCACAAATGAGCCGGGCCTTGATCCTGATCATGGGTGGATTGTTGAAAAAAACGATCATCTCCGATTACATCAGCATCAACTTCGTCGACCGGGTTTTTGAAAATCCATCCTTGTATTCCGGGCTGGAAAACCTGATGGCGACCTATGGGTACGCCATCCAGATTTATTGCGATTTTTCGGGTTATTCTGATATGGCCATTGGTTTGGCCCTGTTGTTGGGCTTTACGTTGCCAGACAACTTTCACACCCCGTATCGTTCGAGTAGCATCCAGGAGTTTTGGCGGCGCTGGCACATTTCGCTGTCCAGTTGGCTGCGCGACTATTTGTACATTTCCCTGGGCGGCAACCGCAGGGGGAAGTTTTTTACCTATTTCAACCTGATGATCACCATGGTGTTGGGCGGTTTGTGGCACGGTGCGAGCTGGGTCTTTATTGCCTGGGGAGCCTTGCACGGCATCGCGCTGGCTATTGATCGGGCCATGTCGGGCAAAAGCCGTTTTTGGGGCAACCCAGCTATGCGCGCCTTCATTATTGTGGTCATGGTGCAGGCGACTTTGCAGTTTATTTTGTACACCATGTCTTCCAGTGGCGGGGTTACCGACGAGCAATTGTCGAGTTTGACCTGGGCCAACCTCGTCTTTTTTAGCTTATCCCTTTTGCTCACCTTATTGGCTACGGTGGTGGATGTAATGAGCAACCGCTTGATCATCGGCCCCTGGGTGGGTACTTTTTTGACCTTCCATTTTGTCACCTTCTGCTGGATTTTGTTCCGCGCTGGGGCTTTGAACAATCCTAATCCGCCCTTGGACACCACGGCGGCGGTACTGACTCAAATAGGTTCCTCTTTGCACCCGGAATTGTGGGGGCAATTGTGGGATGGCTACAAGCAGGTTTTGTTGCTGATTGGCCTTGGCTACTTGTTGCATTTCTTGCCTACGCGCTGGTACACTTTTTGGGATGGCTTGTTTGAGCGCAGCCCGGCTCCGGTGAAGTCGCTGGTATTGGCCTTTGTGGTTTGGTTGGTGATTCAGACGGCGAGTGCAGAGGTGGTACCGTTTATTTATTTCCAGTTTTAATTGAACCATCTAAGACATCTCAGGGACATCTTAGGAGGTAATGCCCCTGAGGTGTCTCTTAGATGTCTTAGATGGTGAAAAAACAAACGGCGTAGCCGCACAAAAAATCCTCGTGTTTAAAAGATTTGGCGTAGCCGAATCCAATTGTTTCGTCGTATTTACATCTGAACGAAATATAGCTGCTCAATCTTCATCCTCCAGAAAGGCATTCGAAATCGCCTTAAACGAAATCTTCCGATCCGCGCTGCGCAACACCAAACCTTCCCGTCCAGCCTTTTCATTCAAAATCGACGGCCCTTCCGCCATCTTCAGCAAGTCCTCGACTTTGGGCGGTAGCTGGAAATCGGCGCTGATCAGTGGCACCATCTGCAAATCGTTCTTCTGGCAAAAATCCGATGTTTCTTCGTAGGAATAAAAACGGTGCTGGTCAATGTCAAACACGTGGAAAACAAACAAGTGTTGTCCCCGTAACTTGTAAATGTTCTTCTGAATGCCTTCCCCAATCATTTCGCCCTGGATGGCCAAATTTTGCCTGCCCAGTTTTGCCTGCAACTGCGTTTCGGTAGCTACCTTCCAATACGAATTGGGATCTTCATCCGACAATTCCCAGTTGCGCGAACAGATGCCGAAATGGCCATTGCGCTGGTAGGCGGTAAAGGAAGTCCCATCCAGTTTTTCGGTCACCACGAAAGGTAGACCCTGCCAGCTGGCAAATTCCTCCAGCAAGTTTTGCACCCGCTCTTCATCCGTTTTGGGGACAAAGCCAGGAAAAGGCCCGATCACCTTACCCGTCAAATCGGCTGGAATCGGAGGTTCGTATTTGCCCACCCTTAGGCGTTCAGTGAGATCAGTACCCACTGGCTCTGCCGGATTCACCTCAGGAAACAAGTGCAGTGGCATAAACAAACCCTGCGACAATTGCCCCCGCAAACGAATGGTACGCAAGCGAAACCCTTCAGCATCGCCCATTTTGCGCAGCGAAGATTTGCGTAGAAATTCAAAACGAGGATCATCAACGGGTAAAAAAGAATCGATTTCAAAATAAACTCCTTTTTGCCCAACCTGAACTTCACCAATTTTGACGACACAGGTCCAGCCGTCGACCACGGCTACCTGAATGGCGTCGGCACCAGGAATGGCTTGTAATTCAGTGCATTGACGAATGCTGGCTAATTTTCGAATCATGAAAATGTGTTACATTTAGTGGTGTTGGAAAACAAATGGCTAACGGAGTTTGGCTGAAATGAGTTCCTCGGTGAAAAAAATAATCATTTTTCGCGTAACCTTTTCCTTCCGGTGAAGTAATCTAAAATAGAAAGCACACGAAATAAATGCAGCGCACACCTCACCCAACTGACGAAGAACTGATGGTACAACTTGCCGAAGGCAAGCTCGATGCGGCTGCCCTGTTGTTTCAGCGCTACAAGGTCAATTTGTTCAACTTCTTTCTGCGCCAAGGCATTGCCCGGGATGCCAGTGAAGATTTGGTGCAAAACCTCTTTGAACGGGTGATCAAGTACCGGCAAAGTTACCGAAAAGGAATGGCCTTTCGAGCCTGGTTGTACCAAATTGCGCGCAATGTACAATCCGATTGGCAAAGAAAAGGCGGCAAAATGATCCAGGAAGACATCAGCCAGTACGAAAACCGACCCGAGCTGCCTGAAATGAGCTTGGGGCGAGAGGAAAACCTAGTGTTGATGGAAAAAGCCATGCAACAATTGCCGCCAGAGCAACTGGAAATTTTGTTGCTGACCCGCTATCAAAAGATGAAGTACGCCGAGGTGGGGGAATTGATTGGCTGCTCGGAGGGTGCAGTGAAACTGAAAGTATTCCGCGCCCTGCAACAATTGCGCAGCCTTTATTTTAAACTCGAACAACGATGATGATGCACGATAAAACTGCCTTGCTCTTGATGGAATACCTTGAGGGCACCTTGTCCCTTGAGGCACGTCAGGAACTGGAAATACAACTGGCTCAAGACGCAGAACTGCGCAAAAGCCTGGAAGAATTACAACTAGTGTGGGCTCAAATGGAACAATTGCCGGAGCAACAACCTTCTGCGGCATTGGATCAGGGCTTTAATGATTTTTTACGCGTAGAAAAAAGCAAGGTGCAATCCCCCAACTGGCGTGGGAGGATTTTTTCCTTCCAGGCACTTCCGCGCATTGAGTTGCAGGCAGCGGCAGCAGTAGCATTGGTGCTGGTGGGGCTTGGCTTTGGCTGGTTTTGGCGCACCAATCAGCGGCAACAAGCCGAGATCATGGCCTTGCGCAAGGAGATGCACAGCACCCAAAAAATGTTGGTGCTGGCCATGTTGGACGAACCCAGTGCCAGTGACCGCATTCAGGCGGTGAACGTCCTGGAGCAACAAAAAAAGGCGGATCCGGAAGTCATCAAAGCACTGATCAATACCCTGAACTTCGACGACATGGTCAATGTGCGCATGAAAGCGGCACAGGCCCTGAGTACATTCAATGAAGATCAAATGGCTCGTAAAGCCCTGATCCGTAGTTTGTCAACGGAACAAAGCCCCGAAGTACAAATCACCATCATTGAAATTTTGGTCGAGCTGGGTGACAAGCGGGCAGTGCCCACCTTGCGCTCGGTTTCTGAAGACCAAAAACAGATGGACTTTGTACGGGAACAAGCTGCTAATGGAGTGGAACGACTCTTGTAATTTCCTCAACCAACTCTCGACATTTTTTACTTTTCAAAATACCAACGTCATGAAGTATTTATTCGCTCTGGGCGCAGCGCTGCTGTTGCTCACACCGGCTACGTTTGCCCAAAAAACATTCAAAAAAGCCTTCACTGGCTCTGCTCCTAAAGTGAGCATTATGATTGAAAAAGCGGAAATTGAGGTAAGTGGCTACAGTGGCAATGAAATTCAAATTGAAGCCATTGGCAGTTTTCAAGGCCTACCCGAACGCGCCAAAGGGCTCAAACCCTTGTACAACAATGCCGAAGACAACACGGGCATCGGCCTTGAAATCAAGGAAGCTGGTGGCGTGATGACCGTCAAAAAAGCCAGCTACCAGGATGCTAAATACAAAATCAAAGTGCCCAATAACACTGATGTCAACATAGAGATTATGGATTGGCAAAGCGATGATATTCACATTCAAGACATCAGCGGCGAGCTGGAAATAATAGGTAAAGCGTCGGATATCAAACTAATGAATGTAACCGGGCCGATCGTTGCCAATACGGTCAGTGGAAACATTGAAGTAGTATTTACTAAAGTTAATCAAAGCAAACCCAGTCACCTCAGCAGCGTAAGTGGCTACGTGGATGTTAGTATGCCTGCCGATACTAAAGCAAAGTTGGCTATGTCAAGCGTTACTGGAGAAATCTACTCAGACCTGGACATCAAATTTCCAACGGATGAAAAAGCCAAAAATCTTCCTACAGTTCGTCGCAATACTTCTAACGCAAACCTTAATGGTGGAGGCGTAGAGATGACCGTAAAATCCGTCAGTGGGGATTTGTACCTGCGCAAAAAATAGTGAAAAGTGAAAAGTGAAAAACGAAAAGTGAAAAGCCATTCCTGCTTTCCGGTCAAAATTGCCGATACTAGTCGTTTTTCGTTTTTCACTTTTCGTTTTTCACTTTTCACTTTTCGTTTTTCACTTTAATCCATTCCTATCATGAAAAACCTGATCTTTTTGTGCCTGATCCTCATTTCGGGCTGTACAGGGCATGCCCAAAATTCATCCACTGCTCCAGCTCAAACGCAGAGCAAAAGTGGAGACGCAACCGAATTTACCTACTCAATGCCCAATGGGAAAAAAGCGGTGTTGAAACTGCCTTTTGCCCGCACCATCACGGTCAAAACCTGGGATAAGGCTGAATTAAAACTCACGACCATCCTCAAAACCACCCGGGAGGAATACAAAAAAATCCACAACATGGAAGCGGTGGACGGCCAGGAGGAGCTCAACATCAAGACCAATTTCAACAAAGACTTGATGACTAAAGAATGGAATAGTGGCCAATTTTGGTGCAACAATTGTGATTCTTTGTTGAAGGCGAATGTCACCAACACAGCCTGCTACTGCCTGCGCCTGGATTACGAAATAACCCTCCCGGCTGGCACTTCCTTGTCTCTGGAAAGCATCTCCGGCGACATCGAAATACGCGGCCACAATGGCCCACTGCGCGCCAAAACCATCAGCGGATTTGTAGATATAGATCGTAACACCACCACTGCGGCAACCCTGGAATTTGAAAGTGTCACCGGGGAAATTTACACCGATTTTGACATCGACTTGAGTGGAAACAGCTCGGCGTATAGTAAAAAAGTCGCCACCAGCATCAATGGCGGTGGCAGCAGCGTACGCGCTGAATCGGTGAGCGGGGACATTTTTTTCCGCAAACGGGGAAAGTAGTCTTGATAAAAAATGCTTGACTTGAATGAGTCATCCCGAATTTTAAAAATAATTCACAAACGACATAATTTTCACAAAGAAAACACAAAGAGGCACAGAGGACACAAAGTTAGACGTAGACGACGCTTCGCTTTGTGTCCTTTGTGTCCTCTTTTTTTCCTTTGT
>JAIYAV010000243.1 GCA_027488855.1 Saprospiraceae bacterium | reverse complement strand
TAACGGGATATCCAGGGTTTTCCGAGTCCCGTAGGGACGAAACATGGGTATTTTATCTCGAAGGATACCCACATTTCGTCCCTACGGGACTTTGAGAAGGCCTGCTGCAATTATTTTCTACCCACATCACGCCCCTAGCGGGGCTTTTAGCTCTGAGAAAACAGAACTTAACAGCCCTGCCCTCACAGGGGTCGGGGGTTGGTAGACTTCAGCACAATCCTGCGCTGAATGCTCCTTTTTCCTTAAGTCAATCACATTGGGCTAAAGCCCAAAACTACTGTTCACTGCTTATCCACCAGCTAAAGCTGGAGGCAATTCATGTCCTCCGAGCAAAATATCCAGTAGGGTGCAAACTCTTCATCCGTTTATTTTTGATACTCAGCGAAAAAAAAGAGGCCTTGGTCGGGTAACACATTTTTACCTGTAACTCCTTCCCGACCCTTGCTCGTCCTTTCGGCATCAATCACCGAAAACGATGTTGTTATGAGCAAGCCGACAAAAACACTTTTTTTCTCCTTACTTCTTTTGTTAGGGACTTTTCAACTTTTGAACGCCCAAACCCTGCTGAAAGGCCGCGTATTGGATGAACAGCAAAAACCGCTGCCGTATGCCAATGTATTGCTGCTAAAAGCCCCGGATTCTTCGCTGGTCAAAGGAGCAGTTACCGACGATACTGGCCTTTTTGCCTTTGAAGCAGTTGCCGAGGGGGAGTACCTCCTCTCTGGCAGTATGATTGGTTATGAGTCCCATTTCTCTCAGCGCATCCAAGTCAAAGTTGGACAGCCGGATTATTCATTTGGAGACATACTGATGCAAGCCGCCTCGGTGAAATTGGGCGAAGTGACCATAAAAGCCCAAAAGCCCTTCATCGAATTGCAGCAAGACAAAATGATCGTCAATGTAGACGCCAGCCCAGTCGCGGCGGGCAACAATGCCCTTGAATTATTGGCCAAAAGCCCCGGCGTGATGGTTGACCACAACAGCACCATTTCCCTTAAAGGACGTTCGGGCGTGATGGTCATGATCAACGGCAAACAAACCTACATGTCGGCAGAAGAAGTCACCCGCCTCCTCGAAAACACCCCCGCCACCAGCATCGAAGCCATCGAAATCATCAGCAATCCTTCCGCCAAATACGACGCTGCCGGCACTTCCGGCATCATCAATATTCGGATGAAAAAGGAAAAGGGCCTGGGTACCAATGGCACCCTGACCCTGGGCGCTGGTTATGGCGAAAATCCACGCGGTAGCGCCGAACTGCGCATGAACAACCGCAGCAAAAAAGTCAATGTATTTGGCTCTTACGGTAATTTTTACAACAAACGTTTCCAGAACATGGAGATCTTTCGCCGCATTCCCTTCGAAAACACCTTTACCGAAATGAACCAATATGACCGCAAAATCATGTGGTCGGACAACAACCGCATCAATGCCGGCGCAGATTGGTTTTTGAGCAAAAAGACCACCCTCGGCGTGTTGGCCAATGCCTCGATCGGGGAGTGGGTGCCCCAATCCAGCGGCCGCAACCTGCTGAGTGGAGCCCTACCCGGAGATTTCAACGAAGTGCGCAGCGACAATACCGGTGGCGACAAATGGTGGGATTACACCACCAATGTCAACCTGAAACACGCTTTTGACAACAAAGGCCATGAACTCAGTTTCGACGCCGATTATTCCACCAACAGCGCGGATAAGTTGCAAACCAATACGAACCGCTTCTTCAGCAGCGCTGGGCAGGAAGTAGATCTGCCCAATATTGTACGGACTGATGCAGGGTTACAAGTGGATATCCTGGCCTTTAAAATGGACTATTCCCGTCCTTTGGGTGAAAAATCGCGTTTGGAAGCGGGTTGGAAAAGCAGTTTTGTGGATACGGACAATGATTTGTTGGTAGAAACCTTTACCGAAAATGTATGGCAAAACGATCCTAGGCGCAGCAACCGCTTCATGTACAGCGAAAATATCCACGCTGGCTACCTCAATTTTAGTACGCAATTCAAAAAAGTGGGCATCCAGATGGGTTTGCGTGGAGAGTTGACCGATGCGCTCGGGCAGTCGCCTACTTTGTCGGAAAGTTTTACCCGCAACTATTTCAACCTCTTCCCCAGTCTGAGCATTTCGCACCCCCTTGGCAAAGACAATAGCCTGAGCTACAACTACAGCCGCCGCATCAATCGACCTTCTTACGAGGACCTCAATCCCTTTGTCAATTTTATCGATCAATATACTTTTGGCAAAGGCAATCCTTACCTGACACCCGAATTTACGAACACCCTGGGCTTGAATTTTTCCCTGAAAAACAAATACATCCTCAGCCTCAACTACAACCACACCAGCGACAAAATCACCCAGGTTTTGGAGCAAGACGATGCCCTGCGCCAGACCTACCAAACTACCGCCAACCTGAGCACTTTCAAAAACTACAGCGCGACCATTTCCGCGCCCTTTGAACTGGCCAAATGGTGGAATACCCGCCTGAATGTGGTGGGTTACATCAATGACCTTGATTCTCCCTTGTCCAATGGTGCGATCAACCAGAGCCAGTTCACCGCCCAGTTTATGGCCATGAACACTTTCAATCTGCCCAACAAGATCAAGGCCGAAATGACCGTGTTTTACCAAACCAAAATGCTGGAGGGCATCTTTGAAATCGACCCACTGTGGGGCATGGACATTGGTGCGGCCATGCCGATCTGGAAGGGCAAAGGCAACTTGAAGCTGAACCTGAGCGACGTGTTTTTTACCCGCCAACCCCACATCATCGTCAAACAAGGCAATGTGGATGTGGTGGTGGATCCTACCAACGAAACCCGCCGACTGAACGCTACGCTGACCTATAAATTTGGGAAAACGGATGTGAAGCCTTCGCGGAGACGGAGTACGGCGACTGAGGATGAATTGGAGCGGGTTTCACGGCAGTGATTCACTGCTGGCCAAAGCGGCATTTTTTGTAGCACAAAGGGAAAAAAGAGGTCACCAAGGGCACAAAGTTAGACGTTGACGTCGCTTCGCTTTGTATTCTTGGTGTCCTCTTTTTTTCTTTGTGCTAATTTTTTGTTTTGATTTTGTCTTATTCTTTGAACTGTAGTGAAAATCCTGGAGCGACGTAGGCTCTGGAGCCTGCGACCGTCTAGCTTGACGCCGTTGGCGTCAGTTAAAGTGCTTTGAATGTGTGCGCAAATCCGTATTGTCGGAATTCCCTTCCCCGCAAGCCTAAAAACGCTTACTCCTTCCTATAGTCCCCCTTCCTCAACTTATTCCCTTTCAAATAAATAGCCCTATTCTTAGTGTCAATAACAATTTGGAATCGCTTCAGGACATCGCCACCCATAATGCTCATTTTTTGCCGACCAATGGCCCCTTCAAAAAAGCCGACGGGCACATTGGACAAGGTATTGTTTCCGATGCTTAAACCCGGCAGAACGGCTTTTTTGGTTTTGATGACGTTCCCATAGGAGTCTTTCAAGTCTTTTTCGCCGATGATGGTTAGTTTTTCGCCCAGTTGGTTTTCGCTGGCGAATTGGTCATCCAATAATAGGCCCCCGGAGTATCCCGAATGAATCAAAAAGGGGTGGGTGATGACCGTATCCCCAAAGGCACAACTGGCTTCGATAAACATCAGGTCGCCCTCAATGGTCAATTTAAACTGCTGGTATTTTTTGAGCTTTTTGGGTAGGGTGGGGGAGACCAGCATGATTTTTTGTTCAAAATCCAGTTGAATGCATTGGCCTTTGAAGAGGTCGAGGCCAAATTTTCCGTCCGTATCGGGGCCTGAAAACTTATTTTCCCAAATCTCAATGCCATTCAACAGCATTCCTCCAATGCGCAGCGAGTTGTCGGCACTGTACCTTGCCGTATTTGCTGCGCCACCCCAGCTTTGGATACCATCGGTGGTTCCATTGAAACGCAGTCTTTTGAGCTTTTTAGTGGCGTCTTCCGTTAGGGTAACATCGCTGGCGGCAGTGTGAAACATCAAAATGACCGTATCCGTCTCGTTCAGGATGGCGGGCACGGCAATGTTGTTGTGGGCAGTCAATTGGAAGGGAATGCGGAGGGTTTGGGCTTGGCTGGTGGTGGTGGCTGCCAGGGCAAAGAATCCTGTGAAGAGGTATGATTTTAGGTGGTGCATGGGTGGATGGGAATTTGATTAAACAAAAAAATAATGCTAAGGGTGGTGTTGAATGGTTTGGGCACCTGAATGTAAATATATATCGGTAAAATTGAAAAATCACTTAGAATTGGATCATCTGTATCGTATAAGGAGTTATTGCTTCTGCGACACAAAGGAACATCCATACCAATTCTCTAAGGTTGTAGAAGCGCATTCCATTGCATATGGCGACTGCGGTCGCTGAACGCAGTTAAATTTTTTTCAAAACCTACCATCACCTTTGTTTTTGAAAATCAAACCTTTTGGTATGTCCCTCAAAAAAAAATGCCAGGGTGCGGGAATTTTTTTTCAATTTCATTTGTATTAATGGCAGCGGCATATATCTTTGCAGTCGCTTCGAGAAAAACGCGGTTGTTTAACGAAATAACTTGTTTTTTTCGCTCCAAGGTGGAGTGGGTGAGTGGCTTAAACCACCAGTTTGCTAAACTGACGTACTGGAAACGGTACCCCGGGTTCGAATCCCGGCTCCACCGCCAAGGATTCACGAAGTGAATTTTTGTACACACCCACACACTTCACACCCACACACATTTTTCGGGGCGTAGCGCAGTCCGGTAGCGCATCCCGAAAGAATCGGGAGAGTTTCAGGTTCAAATCCTGGTGCTGTTATAAATATCGGAACAAAATTCGGGGCGTAGCGCAGCCCGGTAGCGCACCTGCTTTGGGAGCAGGGGGTCCCAGGTTCAAATCCTGGTGCCCCGACAATAACAATCAAGGAGTTACGAATTAAAAAATCGTAGCTCCTTTTCTATTTGCAAGCCATTTGCAAACATTTAGGCATTTTGTTTGGGCTTATTTGATGCCATTTGAGGGCATAATTATTTTTCTTCCGTTCGTCGAAAAACTTCTAAACAATACCTTTCTCATCAATTTTCCACCTGCCCTGCCCTCTCTTTTCAATTTTTTTACGATATTGCTTCTACATAAAATCCCATTCATGGCTGATTTTGGTTCCCGCCTAGATGTAATTTGCCTTGAGTCCGAAGCCTTCTATGCTTTGGTTGATGAAGTTGTTGCCCGACTCAAAGACAAACACAATGCCCCACTAGATAAATGGATTGATGACGAGGAGGCCATGAGGCTTCTCCGGGTTAGTTCCAAAACCACCATGCAGAAATACCGAGACGAGGGCATGATCCGGTTCACCCAGCCTAGCAGGAAGACTATTCTGTATGACAGAGATTCAATTATGGAGTTCCTTGAAAAAAACTCAAAAGATACTTTCTAATGGAAGACAAAACATTTTTAAAAGCTTTCAATGCAGGTTATCTAATCGAAAAGTATGTCCCTGCCCTTTCCCAGTTGCTGATAAATAACTTTCAGAATTCTGAAAATGATTTCTTTGAAGGATTTATTGCGGGTAGCCGTCAATGTATAGATGAGCGTGGCAAAAAGAAGTCAAGGTTAATGAACAAGTTAAAGGAGGTCTCTAAAAGTCAACCTAAGCAAGATAAAGGCCGTAACAATAAAAATTTTGACCGGGAAAAGTAACACCCTTACTAATTTGCTTCTAGCCTTTTCCTCACAAAATTTACAAAAGCACCATCCACATTGTCAGGTCTAAATCTGGTTTTTTCAGCATGGTCTTTAAAGTCCTGTTCAAACTGGTAAACATCCAGTCTTTTCCCAGAATCTGCAATAGCTTTTTTAGCGGCTTCAATGCCTGATGACGATACCAATAATTGCGGACGGTCAAAGCCCAAATTCGGCAGAAAATTACTGATATGGCTCGCACCAAACGAACTATCACTTTTTTGGGATGAAGTGATAGTTAGCACATTCTCAATTTTCCCTTCCATGCGTTCTTGCCTTCCAGTTTTAGGTCTTTGCAATTCTTCAACTGCGGCAATCTGTGATCCAATGTCCGTTTTCTTTTCCCAAGAAAATTTAATATGGGTTATCGCCCTGCCCGTTCTAATCGGCTCAGCCTTTATTTCAAATTCGGTCAGAAATGAAACCTCTTTTATAGCAGGTTTCAAAGCCTTATCATTCAAGTGGCCAAAAGATTTCAACTTGTGCTTACCTACTCCAATCAACGCTCTAGTTTCTTCAACAGTCAAAACTTCGTGGCTGATAAATTGCAGGTTTTTCCTTTTCTGCAAAAACTCGTATAAAGCAAGGCTATACTTGCTCGAAAGTTCAAACATCACCTTGGTATGTAGCCTCGCGAAAATTTGGGTATCCTTGATGATTTTCAC
>JAIYAV010000386.1 GCA_027488855.1 Saprospiraceae bacterium | reverse complement strand
TCCTTCTTAACAATCCCGCCATTTTGATTCATAAGCGCAAAAATTCCTGAGCTGTTCTGATAGTCTTTTCTTCTTGAGATGGGTATGACATAATCAGGAATTTGTACAATTAGTACATCCCTCACGGGGTTATTGACAATGACTCGTGGGCAAGGGTTACAGTTGGTGGTGACATTGTATTGCCCAAAATTGCTATTGGTTCCACAAGTGTTTGAAGTCATAACTTGCCAATTGCCTGTACCCACATAATCACCTACATGCGTGGAATAAGTAGCAGGGATATTAACGCCTACTCGAGATATAGCTCCAGTAACCGACCAATTTGCGATGAACGCTGCGGCTCCAGGTGCAGAAGAAAGATATACAGTGTGGTAAGCTGAAACACCTAGTTCTATAGGAACCGTACCTGAAGGAGATGTTATCGGAAGGCCTGGCTTGCCAACCCATATCTGTTGTACGAGTGTGACAGGGTCGCAACCACTCTGTGTCAATGTAAAGGTTAATGTTGCACTCCCTGTAGCCCCAGCGGATGATGCCCTTAAGGTTGCTACAGTTCCCGTACCTGATGTTGCCGCCCCGCCTGAGGTTGCAAATAGGGTAGGATTAGATACACTCCAATTAATGCTTTTACCTGGAATTGGATCAGTCAAAGTAAATGTTTTATTAGTTGTACAAATAAAATTTGATCCGTTAATATTTATCCATGAAGATCTAATGCTATTCAGAGTCAAAGGCGGATTACTCCCACCTAGCCAATTGCTTAATCTGGTACTAGCTGTACCTCCTCCTGTCCATGAAAGGTTAAATCGACCATAACGATTATTGTCTATAAAGCTTTCTCCGGTGGTAGAATTGCATCCAATATTTTGATTACCCCCATTAAGTTGACCGATAATCCGTCTGTTACTATCGAACAAAGGACTTCCAGAGGAGCCTGGTTCAACTAAACCTGCATCCCATCTTTCGACAATCCACATATTTGCATTAGTGGTGATAAGAGCTTCGTTATCAATTGAGATTTTTTTTGCATCTCCGCGAGGGTGATGAATCCCAGTTACAATTTGAGTAGGCATAGTAGTATTCCTATTCCATCCTGATATCGAAATATTGGGTTGATTAATAATGCTTCCATTCAATTCAATTAAGGCAAAATCAGATGCTGCATTGGCTGCTCTAAATAAAGCACCAGAGTAAGTAATCCATGTGCCTTGTGAACCTGAACTATTGCCTGGACAAGTTGGCGTACCTGCTTCGTATTTAAACCGAAATACGTAAAGATTTAGATTTTGTTCGGCAGCCGATAACTGTTGGTCTTGATTAGCATCTAAGCAATGAAATGCTGTGAGAAAAAATGGCCTTAAATCCTGACATTCATTATTAATCAGTGCTCCTGAGCAATGGTCTTGTCCGTTTTTTATTACAAAAGCTACCGCATCTCGCTCATTTTGCCAGCCATTCCCTTGGGAACAATTTACATCTAAATTGCAATCACTAGCATCTCCAAAGGCTCTAAGGTCAGTTGTTTTTTTTACTCCTTGACAAACACCATTAATATTTAGTGACAATGTCCTAGAGCTTTTTACACTTGTTTTGACCAGTATGACTACATCTGTGGATTCAATAATGTCAGTAGCATAAACTTTGTCATAAATTAGTTCTGGCAAGACGGGGCCATGTATAATTTTTCCGTCCTTGGAATATACGTACATTTCTGTTCCTTCTGGAAAGACTACATTGGAGAATAAAAAATTCAAAGAACGTGCTCTAGGTGCTGAAAAACCAATTTGCCAAATCATAATCTCACCATATTGCGACCAAATTCCATCTTTTAAATTATAATTTTGATCTACTTTGACTGCTACCCTCTCGATTGGATTACCTTTTCGTCTATCTTCTTCTAAAATACCTTCAAAATCAATGTCAGGTTGTAGGTGGTAAATTATATCTTTACTCACAGGAGTGTGAACAAAGTTTTCAATTCCTTGATTAACCGATGATGATCTGGTTAACACTTGTGCATGCATGAGTTGAATCATGGATGAAATCACAGTTAAGACAATAACTGTTCGCAATTGAATGTTTTGCATGGTGATAAAATTTTAATAAGTGATAAAGAAATCTCAGTTATTAGATATCTGCTAATCAAACCAAGTCTGAAATTTAAATCTAGTGTTGATTGGCTTTTAGGTCGGTTTCAACGAACCTATCCACTAAAGTTGAGAGAGTCTGACTTGGCGGTAATGGTATTGATCGTATTCGAGGAGTAGTTTACGCCATCGATTTGGGTTGCAGCATACAACTCTTTAGCTGAAGGAGCAATAATATCTCGGATGTATAAGTCTTCCAATCCCCTATTCAAAGTATCCCAACTCACTCCAGCGTCTTTGCTGCGCAACAAGCCCAGGCCCCCATATCCAGCGTACAGTTGGTTGTTGAATGATTTGAGAAAAAGTACCGGAAAGTTTTTTGGCGTACTCAACTCCTGCCAGCTTAAATCTTGAGCGTGGAGTTCAACTATAAACAATAAACTGGCTAATGAGAGCAATGTTAATACCTGCTTCATGGTTTTGGGAATGGATTTGATGATCAAATGTTAAATAGGAAGTAATAATAAATGTGTCATAATCTATTGAAGATTATGGAGTTTTGTGAATATCTGAACCGTTTTGGAAAAAGCTTTGATTTGTTATTGCAGTACAATAATAAATGATTAAACAATACTGCGCAAGTTTAAATGCATATTGTTGATGAATTTTAACATTTAAGTCCTATCTCTAAGGGAGAACTCCCCCGCTGGTACAAGTCTAACCCTTTAACGTTCAACGCGCTTCACGGCAGAATTTCGGCTAAATGTGCAGATTTGAATTTAAGCCAAGCGTTATGCTTAGCCTCGGGCGCATTTCAAAGTTTCGCAAAACGCTCTTTTTTGTTAGGCAAGCCTTTCAAAATATGGGTATCTTAGCAAAAAAACATATTTATGACCCGAGAAGAATTCCTCAAACTGGCAGACATCAAATGGACAGAGATCGAGTCCTTGCAACAATCGGATTTAAAAAAAAAAAAAAAAAAATTCGAAGCCCTCATGGTCGAAATGAGCCGAATGGCGCTTGAAGGCGTACTTGGTGAAATTCCGAAAGATCATCGAAAAAAAAAAACTATTGACCCGTTTCGGGTTGATCCAGATTGACAACCGACACACGTTCAGCGAGATAGTAAACGGCTTTCGAGTAAGTCCTTATATGCAAGACCACATCCTGTATTTCAGTCAGATGGCTGTGTTCGAAGATGCGGCAATGATTTTGGAGAAGACCCTACGAGTTAAAGCAAGTGACACTATGGGGTATAGGATGGTGCAGACTTACGGTCAATTAGTTTCAACGGATATTGTTCAGCCCGATTCCGTCCCAGCATTTCCAGAAGCAGAACGCATCTATGCCATGGCAGATGGCAGTATGCTGTTTACCGACACTGGTTGGCAGGAAGTGAAGGCTGGGCGAGTATTTTCACAAGAAGTGTGGAGTGAAACCGGCATATCAGACAAGCGGGGCCATATAGAACAATCGGAATATGCAGCCCACTTAGGCATTATGGATGGTTTCAAAGAAAAATTCAGCCCAATCCTGGACAGCTACAAAAACTTGGAAAATGAGCTGATATGGTTGAGCGACGGAGCACCATGGATGGAAAAATGGATAAGCCAGGACTATCCAAATGCAACGATGATACTTGATTTTTGGCATCCAATGGACAGACTGGCAAAATTCGCAGGTGCGGTCATTACCGACAAAGCGGAAAAGAATAAGTGGGTAGAGCAGAGCAAGTCCTGGTTACAGGAAAGCGAATTGGGCAAAGTGATAGCTGAAATCAAAAGAATAAGCAAAAGCGGGATGGAGGAACAAACGGAAATCTTGCTAAACTATCTTGAGAACAACAGCTGGCGCATGGACTACAAGCAATACCTGAGTCGAGGTTTATTTATTGGATCAGGAGCCATAGAGTCAACCAATAAGACCCTTGTTCAAGCGCGAATGAAGAAATCGGGGCAACGATGGTCGGATACTGGAGCACAAAATATGTTGAATTTGAGGGTATTGAACATGAGTAACAAGTGGGATGTCGTCTTAAAATATGTAAAAAATCACAATGTTAGTCAAATGAGGGCTTAGCGAAACTTTGAAATGCGCCCCTTAGCCTCCTTCAAGAGTGTCTCTTGATTGAGGCCATCTTGTTGGATTTGTTCATTGAAATCGCTGGCCAAGAGTTGTAGCTCTTGCAATTCAAGGAGTGCTTGCATCTTTTTGTACAAAGAATCCAAACCAATTTGAGCTATTAGTCGATCACTTACTTCCAACTGGATAACTGCCATTTAACTTTTTTTCAAAATTAAAGGAAAGCCTGGGAAAAAGCAAGCGCTCCAAGTGCTGAAAGTTTTTGAGTTCAATAATTTTCTTGGGATAGGATCAGGAGAAAACCCAAAACTAAATCCCTCTCCACTATACCCAATCCTCCAATAAGGTCGTATCTTGCCCATCCAAATTCAACCAAATCTTCGACATGAAAGCCATTATGGACCTCATCGGTCGCATGTGTATCTCGCTGATTTTTTTCTATGAAGCCTACGACTCCATCATGTATGCCAAGGCGACCAAGCAAATGATGACCGATTATGGCTTATTGTGGCGGCAAGATTTGCTCTTTAATGGGGCTGTAGTAGCCTTGGTAGTAGGCAGCATTTTGGTCTTGATTGGGTATCGGTCCAGTTTGGGCGCTTTTTTGTTGCTGGCCTATTGGATTCCTGTCACGCTTATTGTACATTCGTTCTGGAATGATGCGCCGGAATTGCGTCGGATGGAATCCATTCACTTTATGAAAAACATCGCCATTGCTGGAGGCCTCCTTTCAGTGTTGGTCAATGGGAGTGGAAAAATCAGCATTCGCCGCTTGTTTGCTACTTTTCGGGTACGGAATGCATGAATGGTCGGCTCAGGCAGAGAAATTTATTTTTTTTATATATAAAACTTTTTTCTCTGTTTTTTTGTACCTTTACGAGTACCCAATCGGTTTTTAATCGTTCATTCAGGATATTTACTTCTAAAAAAAGCGACAAACGTGATTAAGGCAATAATCGTTGAAGACGAGATTAAAGGAAGGAATAATCTCAAGAATTTGCTCAAACAACACTGCGAGCAGGTTGAAATCATTGGGGAAGCCGGAACCAACTCCGAGGCTTTGGTGCTGTTGTCGGATGAGACAATTGAGCCAGATGTCGCCTTTTTAGACATAAGTCTTCCCGACGGACTGATATTTCAAATGCTCAGTCAGTTGGAAAATTTAGATTTTGAGATTATCTTTGTCACAGCTTACGAAGAGTACGCCATCAAAGCCTGTGAATACAGCTCGATTGGTTACATTCTGAAGCCAATTGACCCCGACGCGCTAAAAGAAGCCGTCAGCCGGATTCGTATCCGTACCCGCAATCAAATGGATAAGCGTCTGGAAATTTTCAGCGCTTATTACAACAACCCCAATGCTTTTTCAAAAATGAGCATTTCTGCTGTAGACGGCATCTACTTTGTCAACATCAAAGACATTGTACGCTTCGAAGCAGAAGACAATTATACCCACATCTACCTCAGCGGCAGTGAAAGAATCACTGCATCCCGCACAATCAAATCATACGAAGATTTGTTAGCTCCCTTCAATTTTTACAGGGTACACAAACGGCATGTAATCAATTTGAACTACATGCGCAAGTTTGTGAAAGGGGAAGGAGGCTTCGTGATTATGGATGACAACATCAAGATCGAAGTTTCCCGTCGGCGCCGTCCTGCATTTATGGAACAACTCCGTAGATTACAGGAAGGACCGGTACAGTAGGTACAAAAAATGGAATTTTTTCATTTTTTTTACCTCGAAAAATCTCCTGAAAACTTAATTTTGGCAGGGTTTGTAGCTTGCATACAAGGTGGCGTCTTGTAGTTGTGTATACAACTTCAGGACAAATTGACGTTTATTACTTGGTACTTTGGGGTAGTGTTCTTAACTTTCGCAATAGGAACCGATTTAAGCAATTTTTTATCCCATAAAACGCACTCATATGGGAAAGCCAAAAGATGAAAAAAAGAACCTGGACGACCTGAAAAAAGACCTGAAAACCGTCAAAAAAGAGGATATGAAAAAGATCACTGGCGGTAAAAAGGATGGGAAGAACTGGAACAATGGCTGTGGGGGAATTATCCCGCAATAGGCTACGTTTCAAATGTCCGAACGCTGTTCTTACGAACGGAAAAACCTCCTGCAAACATTTGTTACAGGAGGTTTTTCTATTTCATGCTGATAAAATACTGTTTAAAGCTTGACAAAAGATGCGCGTTGTCCATCTTGAGTAATGAGCCAATAACGACCTACACCCAGCTCTTGTACGTCCAGCTCGTTACGCGTGGTACTTTCCTGCACCATCCGACCCACTGCATCATAGATGCGGATGCGGGTTGCTTCGCTCAAACCCATTAAATAGAGCTTTTCGCGTACCGGATTGGGAAAAAACTGCAATTCCCGGTAAGGAATGTCTCTGGTTGAAGTCATGGTGCTTACCGTGAGGTTGATCACCTTACTTTCCTTCAGCTCATCAACATCATCCCAGGTTTTTGCTTTCAATTTGTGTACACCCAAAGGCAGATTGTTGAGTGTGATGGCGTAAGGGGGCTGTCCGTCCTCACCAATTTTTACATCATCCAGGTAAAGCTCTACTTTGATGATTTCCCCATCGGGGTCATTTGCATCCAACTTGACCGTCAAGGGTTTACTCTGTAGGATTGTGGTATCCTTGGTCGGGTTTTGGAAGAGTAGATTGGGGGGAGCATTGACAATGACCGCTACGGTGGATGATGTACTGGATGCACCAAAGTTGTCAAAGGCTTTGGCGGCATAAATGTAGCCTCCTGAGCTTAAATTGTTGATGATGAAAGTAAAAGGAGAGTCCTTATCTTCGCCCAGTTTTTCACCATTTTGCCAAAACTCCACTCGACTTACCACGCCATCGGCGTCACTAGTGCTCACTTGTAGGGTCAATACACTACCAGGAGTGTATTTTGCCCCGGTAGTGGGACTGGCAATGGCCACAATGGGTGGAGCGTTGATGACAAAATTGAGGGGACTTGAAGCAGCAACACCGCCCAAATCATCCGTAGCTCGTGCAAAAAAACTGTACTTGCCGTAAATATTGCCAACGTATTCGTATGCGTAGGGTGCGATGCTGTCTTCCCCTACCTTGGCATTGTTTAGGTAAAACTCTACCTTTTTTATACTGCCATCGGGATCGGTGGCACTTGCCTCAAAGTTAAGGGTAGAAAACAATGGATAAGTGTTGCCATTTCGAGGGCCACCGACCTGAACCACCGGTACAGCATTGACCAGAACGGCGGAAGGTGTAGATACGCCTGAGCCACCGCGGGAGTCAAAAGCTTGAACTGCAAAAAAATAAGGCCCAGGAACCAGGTTGCTCAATGACAAGGAATAAGGGGCAATGGAGTCTTCTCCTACCTTAACTCCATTTTGCAAAAATGCGACCTTGGTGATTCTGTCGTCGGTATCACCTACTCTGGCCAGTAAAATCAAATTTGCAGTGCCTTGGAAAATGCTGTTGTTGGTTGGAGAGCTCAAAAAAGCAAAAGGTGCAGCATTGACGATAACGGAAACTGCGGTCGAGACCTTGGAAGCCCCCTTGTTGTCGAAGGCTTTGGCGGTAAAGCTGTATACCCCCGGAGGCGTAAACCCTAGCTGGTAATCAAAGGGCGCATCACTAGCCTCTCCGATTAGTTGCCCATCCTGATAAAACTCTACTTTGTCGATGGTTCCATCGGGGTCGTTGGCATTGGCAGTGAGGCCGATCGTTTGACCCAGTTGGAAAATGGTGCCATTGGCAGGAGCAATCAGTGTTACGGTAGGCGTAAGGTTTTGAGCATGACATAAATAAACGCATAATAGTGCTGGGAACAGTGCACTAAAGTTCTTGGTGTGCATAAAATTTGTTTTTGGTTTGAGGTCAGGAGATAAGGGGTCTCCTACCTCTTTGTCATAAATCTATGACGCAATTTACAACAGAAAATTAGAACCTTAAATAGCTGAATATTTTGTATGAGAGAAAAAATAAAAAACTAATTGATAAGTAATAGATTATGAGGCAAACAGAAGAGATATTGATAAAAAAAGAATGTGTTTAGGCCAAATGCAAAGTACATAGTATATTTGCAAGCAGCAAATGTTGTCTCCCAGCCGTTTTGAGGGTATTGAAGCTGAGGAGGTCAGTCATTGGCTGCAAGTAGATAACCCAAAAATGAATACTTATGCTCGCTTATGTATCAAAAATGGTGCCCCTGTTGTGCCTCTTGCTGGTGATGCAAGCGTGCGTTACGGACAAAACCGAAGCTCCGGTTTTGGACACAGCAATTGCGAAAGAGTACGAATTGGACTTATGGGAAACCCTGGACAACAATACCCGGACCCTCCAAATTCGAGCCAATACCATCCAAAGCCAGAACTGTCTGAATTACAACATCGAAAGTTCGATCAGCCGCAAAGGCAGTAATTTTGAAATCAACTTGGGTAAACCCCAAATTCCCAGTGTTTGTGAGCCCGGCATTGCCACCGCCAAATCCACGCTTGACCTGGGAATCATTTCCAACGGAACCTATAACCTCACCGTCAAACTTGGACAAATTGTGCCCAGTGCTGGGCGCTTGGTGGTCAGTAATGGTAGTTTTTTTCTGTCAATCCTCAATCCAATCGGTTTTCGGATCACTCGCAGCAACTTATTGCGGGTACCCGACAATACCATCTGGGGCTACATCGGTTACGATGCGAATGCCTTACCAGTGGTTACGCAGTTTTTTACCGATCTGGCTGGCATCAGCCAAAACATTGATTTGCCCAAAGGCTATTATGGTCATTTTAACTTATTGGAAAGTGGTGCCATCGAAGTGGGCAATGCACTAGTAGCTACGGACCGACCCATTCAGCCCATTTTGCGGCGCTTTCAAGCCAATGAAAAAGACCTGGAAAAGTTGATTCAAACCTATCGGGAAAGACATGGACAATCCATCCTCATCCGTTTGCGCAATACGGCAGGCAAAGAGTATTAGTGCTAATTACTCAGTTCTGCGCTTGTCTTTTTTTTGATCGGCGTCTCTTTCAATTCAAAATTGAATCCCTGCTCCACCAGCTTATTGTAACGCTTGCGGTCGAATTTATACAATTTGGCGGGTCGATGGGCAACTCCTTCCTGCGTTTCATCACAATCCACGAGCAAATTCATGGACAAAATCTTTTTGCGAAAGTTTCGCTTGTCGAGCGGACTCCGCAGGATGGCTTCATAAAGGTGCTGCAACTCGGTTAAAGTAAATTTAGGCGGCAACAATTCAAAACCAACTGGACGGGTTTTGACCAACCACTTTAATCGTTGCAAGCAGGATTCTAAAATCGTATCGTGGTCAAAAGCAAGGTGTTGCAAATCATTGACCGTATGCCATTGCGCTTGTAAGGCAATGGAAGAAGGCTGAATGATGTAGTTGTCGATCTTGATCAGCGAAAAATAAGAAACAGTAATGACCCGCCCGAAAGCATGGCGATTGACCGAACCAAAGGCATGTACTTGCTCCAAATAGACGTTGGTAAGCCCCGTCAATTCTGACAAAACTCGTTTTGCAGCAGCGTCGAGATCTTCTTCGGTTTTTACAAAATAGCCTGGTAAGGCCCATTCCCCGATGTGTGGTTCCTCTCCCCGTTTGATCAGCAAAACCTTTAAATCCCCTTCGTCGAAACCAAAAATAACGTTGTCTACAGTGAAGGCTGATTTGAAATAATTGTCAAAATTTGTCGCCATTTTTTTTGATACAATTGTTGCAGTACAGTTTGGCCAAACAAATTATAAAACCTTCACAGGAAAACCAAATAAAGACAAGGTAATTAGTGTAAAAAATGCACTAACCAATTGCAGGCGGTTTTTTAGCGTTTGTTTAATTGGCAAATTTGTAGCCAACTCCACGAATGGAATGAAAATGACGCGGATTTTTGGAGTCACCTTCAAAATTACGCCGGAATTTAAGAATGAAGTTGTCGATGGTCCGGGTGCTGGGATAAACGTCATAACCCCAAACGGACTGCAGGATCTGTTGCCGTGAAACCACTTCATTGCGCCGGTCAATCAGGAGTTTCAAAAGCATGGCTTCCTTTTTAGTCAACACAAAACGGCCCAGGATACCATCTGCTTCAAAAGTGATGAAATTGATGCGATTGGTTCCAAATTCAAAGATTTCGGGGGTGTTCTCTGGTGATTTGCTGGTGCGTTTGATCAGGTTGTTGATGCGCAGCAGCAGTTCTTCGAGTACAAAGGGTTTGGTGAGGTAGTCGTCGGCACCTTTTTTTAGCCCCGAAATGCGGTCACCTACGGCATCCTTGGCGGTGAGAAAAATGACGGGGATTTCCATATCGGTCAACCGAATTTGTTCACAAATTTGAAAACCGTCGATTTCCGGCAGCATCACATCCAGGATGATGAGGTCGAAATGTTGTTCTTGAAAATAACGGATGGCGTCTTTCCCGTTTCCGGTCGCCACTACTTCAAAATTTTCCAACTCAAGGTTTAGCTTGACGACCTCGCGGATGTTTTCTTCATCTTCAACAAGAAGGATACGCATCATGATATAAATGTTTTTTCAATGGGTAGAAAATGGGTACTCAAGACTACGAAAATCCTGGGATATATAGTTTTTTTTATACTGCTAGTTTTAATTAACTGGCAATAATATCTCAAACACGGTTCCTTTGGGATCGTTATCATGTACACTAATGCGTCCCGAGTGTGCCCGAATAATTTGATCAACGATGTACAAACCTAAACCAGTCCCTTTGGCGGTGCGGGTGTCTTCGTTGCCTACACGGTAAAATTTCTGGAAAATTTGTTTCTTTTCCTTTTCGGGAATACCCACTCCTTGGTCTTTGATCTCGAGTTTGATTTGCCCGTCTTCCTGCAGACTCAAGTGGGTCTCGATGTGGGCTTTGCCGCCATTGCCCGAATATTTTATGGCATTTTCCAGTAAGTTGAGTGCCACGGAGGTCATCCCCATCTTATCTCCCTGGAAGTAAGGCATTTCGCCCTCCTGCTTAAATTCAAAGGCGGCATCGGGATATTTATCGCTCAGCTTAGCAATGATTTCTTCCAACAGCTCGTGCAAATCTAGGGGCTCTTTGTTGGCCTGATAAGTCGATTCCAATTTCGCAGAAAACAGTAGGTTGTTGACCAAAGTATTGAGGCGTTCGGTTTCCTTGAGCGCATTGACTTGCAGCTGGGTCGTTTTTTCCCTAGGCAACTCTCTTTTCAGCAGCGTTTCCAGCACCAGGCGTATGGATGCGATGGGTGATTTCAGCTCGTGAGTGATGGACAACAAAAAATTCCGACTCTGCTGGGAAGCAATCATCTCCTTGTTGTACCCCCGATTGATGAAATATACGCCCAGCACCAAGCTAAATACAAACACAATCGCTTCACCAACAATCATCCATTCTTGGCGGGTATAATGCTTGGAGAGGCTGGTATATTGAGCACTTTCCAAAAATTGAGCGTTATCGTTGATCGCTCCTTCCTCAATCATCTCAATTTTCATCAACTGACTTTTTGCATTAAATGCATCCCGGTTTTTGTTGAACAAAAGTATCGACCACCAAAAAAAGGCCAGAATCATGTAAGCGATTACAAGATAAGAGAGAAAGCGGATGCGGATGTTTTGTTTTTCCATGATAAAATGGTTCAACTATTAAAAACAATATCCAAAGCAGCCTTAAACTGCTCAGCGGCTTCGGCCAAGTCAGCGTCGGTATGTGCGGAAGATACAAAACCTACTTCGTAACCGGAAGGCCCCATGTACACTCCTCTTTTGAGCAATTCCAGGTGCAAAACTTTGAAATGGCTCATGCTGGCTGGATCAATTTGTTCGGCAGCAATGATGCGTTCAGTGGCAAAAGCTACCCAAAAGATGGATCCAATGTGTGGAAAAGTGACCGGGTAGCCCTTGCTGTCGGCGTAATCCTGAATGGATCCCACGAAAGCAGCAGTTTTAGCGGCAAGCGTCTCATAAAAACCAGGCTCCAGCAATTGCTTCAAAGCAGCATACCCTGCGGCCATGGCCACCGGATTCCCAGATAGTGTCCCCGCCTGATACACTGGCCCATCGGGCGCAATGTTGCTCATGAGCTCGGCACTGGCAGCATAGGCACCAACAGGCATCCCACCGCCGATGATTTTGCCAAAGGTGAGGATATCCGGTTTGATGCCGTAATAACCAGCCGCGCCTTCAAACCCGACCCGGAAACCAGAGATGACTTCGTCAAAAATCAGCAGCACATTGTGCTTATAAGCCTTTAAACGCAGGCATTCCAAAAATGAAGGGTCTTGCAGCAATAGGCCATTGTTCGCGGGGATAGGCTCCACGATGATACAAGCTATGTTGTGTCCTTCCTGCTGGAGGGTTTCTTCTAGCTTTTCCCGATCGTTGAGTGGCAACACGATGGTCTCCTGCGCAAAAGCCTCGGGGATACCCGCCGAAGTGCTTTCCCCAAAGGTGATCAAACCCGAACCTGCCTTGACCAGCATGGAATCAACGTGCCCGTGGTAACAGCCTTCAAATTTGATGACCTTCGTTTTACCCGTTGCGCCGCGCGCCAGCCGCAATGCCGACATCACCGCCTCGGTTCCTGAACTGACAAAACGCAGTTTTTCGATGTAGCGGTGGTTGTCAATGATCAAACGACCCAGTTCAATCTCCAGTCGGGTAGGGGCCCCAAAGGAAGTACCCTCAGCAACTGCTGCATAAATGTGCTCCCGGATTTGAGCATTGTTGTGCCCCAAAATTAGCGGCCCCCAGGAGCCACAAAAATCGATGTATTGCTGATCGTCTTCGTCCCAGATGTGGCAACCATCTCCTTTTTTGATGAAAATAGGAGTACCAAAAACCGACTTAAACGCCCGCACGGGAGAGTTTACCCCCCCGGGGAATAACTTTTTAGCCTCAGCAAAAAGTGCTGTCGAAACAGTACGCTTGTGATCGAGGAGAGTTTCCATCCTTTATTTTTATTAACTTGCTACAAATGTAACAAAAGCAACAGCAATTGTTCAAACCCTCCCTCAGGTGTGACGGAGAAATGAAAATGGGTGTGGGTGTGAAGTATGATGGTGTGGGTGTGTTGGGGCAGCCCTATGTGGCTGCCCTGGGCAAAATATGGTTTTAGCCTTCCACCATCCAAAGTACCCCGCCAACCCACGGATTTATCCGCAAGAAAGGGTGTGGGTGTGAAGTGTGATAGTGTGAGTGTGATGGCCTTCCATTCCCGCAAGTGCCTTCGCCAACCCACGGATTTATCCGTGGGAGGCCACCCCTGGACCCCAACCCACGGATTTATCCGTGGGGAACGTGGGATAATCCGTGATCCACATCACCAAAAACCAACCCCAAAAGCGCAAACTTTAGCACCATAAAATCAATCCCTCATGGCCGCATCTCACAAATTCAAACTTTGGTTCCTCGCAGGCAGTACCTTCCTGCTCTTGCTCAGCGCTTGCACAACGACCCAAAAATCCGTTGAGCTCAGTGAAAAAGAACAAAAGGACTACCTACAAAAGGGGCAAATGCTAGCCCAACAATCCTTTGCAGCCCTGAGCGGTCGACTGATGAGCGCCATTGAAACGGGCGGTGTTCCGTATGCCATCCAATACTGCCACACTGCGGCCCTTCCATTGGTAGACAGCCTTTCCAAAGTCTACACGGCCAGCATCCGTCGAACCAGCCTCAAAGTGCGCAACCCGCAGGATACGCCACTAGATTGGGAAAAAGCCATCTTGCAAAGTTACCAGCAGGAACTAGCTGCCGGGAAACGCCCAACTCCACTGGTTAAAGTACTGGACAAAAAACGCATCGCCTTTGCTACACCTATATATATTGCTCAACCCTGCCTGAAATGCCACGGGAAATTGGGAGAGACCCTCAACGAACAGCATTACGCCACAGTGAAAAAATTATATCCAGCTGACCAAGCGATTGGCTATGTGGATGGGGAATGGCGAGGAATGTGGAGCATCACTTTTTTTAGGAAGTAAAAGACATTAGACCATGAAATCATTTTGGGACGAGCGTTACGCAGCGCCAGAATACGTTTACGGAGAAACGCCCAACGCATTTTTCAAATCACAACTCGAAAGGCTGAGCCCCGGCCTTTTGCTTTTGCCCTGCGAGGGTGAAGGGCGCAACGCCGTTTTTGCAGCACAAATGGGCTGGGCAGTAGCGGCTTTTGACCGAAGTGAGATGGGGCGCGACAAAGCCTTGCGCTTGGCTGAACGCAAGGCTGTTCAGATCAACTACCAAATTTGTGACTGGAGTGAAGCCAGTTACCCGGCAGAATCCTTCGACGCCATTGCGCTCATTTTTGCCCACTTACCCGCTGCCATTCGCGCCGCCGCCCACCAACAATTGATCCCTTACCTCAAACCTGGCGGAATGCTTATTTTGGAAGGATTTAACCCGCAACAACTGCAATACCAAACGGGTGGACCCAAAGACTCAACCATGTTGTTTACGGAGGCCATCCTGCAGCATGATTTTGCTGAACTGGAGTTGTTGGAGTTGTATGAGACTGAAGAGGAATTGGATGAAGGGCCTTATCACAGCGGTGTGGCGGCAGTGATAAGGCTGGTGGGACGGAAGGGGTGACACACTGACTCTCCCTCACTCAGCCTTGCTTCTCGCCTTTTTATTCACTTCAATGATTTTATCCATCACCAATTCCAGCTGATCTGCTGGAATCTGCTTGGACAAAATTTCTTTCTGTTGGTTCAAAATGTAGACCTGTGGGGTGGTTTCGAGGTTGTACAACCCAAAGTATTTGCCACTTGGATCAGTGGCATCAAACCACTCAGGCATCTGGTTTTCTTGCAGGTATTTGGCGCAGTTTGGCTGTTCCTGCGTCGGTTTTACACAAATGGCTACCAATGTGATGCCCTGGGAGGCGTATTTTTCATAAAATTTCTTCACCGCTGGTAGCGATTCGGTACAGTGGCTACAATCGTAACGCCAAAAGAAAAGTACGGTGTAAGGAGACTGGATTTGATGCAATTGAGTGCGCTGCCCCTTGCGTTCGAGGCTGATGTCTGGTGCGATTTTGCCAATCAATAAGGGTTTTAGTTTTTTTGCATTGGTGCTCAATTTCGTGAGTTGATCCGCAGAAATCCAGGGCGCTTTTCCCGTGTTGTAATATTTTTCTACCAAATGGACGTAAACTGCATCCATCTCTACAAAATTTGAAGCAGCAAAACTGTTGAGGAAGTGGACGAGGTAAAATTGAAAAGTTTCGGGTGCTTTGCTCATTTGGTATAGAACAGTATCGATTGACCGACAAATGGAATCTGGATGCTGAGGCGTCAAAGTGCGGATGAAGTAGTCGACTTTTTCAAAGAGGAAGGGCGTTCTCAGTAGGGTAGAGTCACCCAGGGGCAAGTAATCAAAGTAATGCTGACGCGTCCACATCCAAAGCTGATGCGACTTTTCGAGGCTGTCCAATTTAGCTAAGGATTCAAGTGGAGGTGTTGGGTTCATATTCGCGCCTATGATGGTTGCTGCATAAGTGCCTATATTTTTTTGCACCCATTTTTTTTGAGCCTGCGCTACGTTTGCGTTTAATTGCTGCCGCTTTAGTTCAGCCTGAGTTCGGGACGTTTTTTTTGTTTCCGATTGTTTGATCATTTCAGAGATCGCTTCTGCTTTAGCTTGCTGTTTTCGCAGGTAACGGAGTTGGGCATAAAAAAGCGTATTTTCTGTACTCCCTTCAATTTTGACGCCTTCCTTCAATTTTTCTTGGTTTGTTTGAATCGAAAAAAATTGTTCCCGAGGCGTAACCAGGATTTGGAAAAAATCATTTTTGGGTGGTAATGCAACAAAATAAATTCCGGTTTTCAGGGGCTGAGCACCACTAAACACAAAAGTATTGGCAGCAATGGCCTCGGCTGTATCCAGAACGTATTGTTTGTCGCCGAGGTAGTAGCCAAGGTAAAGCTTCGGGCCAGAAAACCCGGCAATGGTCACTTCAATGCGGTAAGCAGGATTCATAGCTCCGCCCTCTGTATGCAGCAAGAGCAACATACAAGTCCAAAAAATTAATGCTTTCATTAGTTTGTTGTCTTTAGTTTGATGACGTGATGAGGAAAATTGGTGGAATCCATAGTGGGGCGAAGCAAGTCAAAAGATTGTTCCTTAACCCATTGTGCATCGATACTTGCCCCGTCTTGGTTCGCGTCGGTATAAATTCCTTGATCCCATAAAAAAGCGAAGATCATCGTGTTGGAATCGGGTGTTGAAATCGCGGGGAGCCCCTGCTCAAATACATTGATTACCAGGGACTCCTCAATGGTTTTGATCGGAATTGGGTTTTGCTTGTTCAATTGCTTTTCCAGTTTATGTTTCAGAGCAGGTTCAATTGCGATAAAATGAACTCGGCCTGTTGCATCTGCGATGGGCTGCCGATCAAGTTGCCTTTTGTTTGGGCTATTGTCTTTAGCGTTTTTTGTTTTTTTTTGATCAGTAGAAAGTCCGGTAGTGAGTACGACCAACACCAGCATCAACCAGACCAAAGGTCGAACCAAGCCTCGGGGCGGGTTCATTTTTTCAGCGACCTTCTCCCACATCCTTTCTTCCTCCCAGGCCGGATAAAGATTACCCGCTGCTGAGGCTTCCAGCCGCTTTGCGAGCGATTTCGAAAACTCATTTTTGGAAATCATGCCAGTATAGTTTTTTGATCTTGCTTTGTAAAAGAGCCTTGGCCTTGCTGAGTTGCGACTTGGAAGTACCTTCTGAAATCTCCAACAACTTTGCAATTTCTGGATGGCTGTAACCCTCAATAACAGCCAGGTTGAATACAGTGCGGTAGCCAGGAGGCAAGGCTGCAATGAGGTTTAATATTTCAGCCGTGCTCAAGTCTTCCAACTGCGCTTCAATACCAGTGGCGTAGTGTGGCAATTCGCTTAACTCAACCCAAGTCCATTTGTAACGCTCGCGCAAAATGCCCAAAGCTTCATTTACCACAATCCGGCGCAACCAGGCTTCCAGCTTAGCTACTGAATCGAACTGGCACTTGGCCATTTCTCGAAAAGCCTTGGCAAAAGCCTGCGCCACAGCATCTTCCGCCGCCATTCGCTCATGCAAATAGCGCCAAGCCACCTTGAACAACAGCTCGCCATAGGCCGCAAAGACCTTCCGTTGGGCGGAAGTTTCACCGTTTTGGCATTGTTCAATGATGGCGTGGGTAATCAAGTGTTGGTTTTACAGGGATAATGGGATTTGGAGGCAAAGGGTTGCCTGGGGAGAAAAAATTTATACGATTAATTTTTTACCCAAAATTCCCACTCAAATAATTCGCCGTTAATTCCATTTGCGGCGCGTCAAACAACTGCCTCGTTGGCGCAAACTCAATCACCTCTCCAAAGTACATAAACGCCGTCAGATCTGCTACCCGTTGCGCCTGTTGCATGTTGTGGGTCACAATCACAATGGTGTACTGCTTTTTCAATTCCAGCATCAGTTCCTCTATTCTTGCCGTACTGATCGGATCCAGTGCGGAGCAAGGCTCATCCATGAGCAGCACTTCGGGCTCGACAGCAACGGCGCGGGCAATACACAAGCGTTGTTGTTGGCCGCCGGAGAGCGAGAGGGCCGATTTATCCAAATCATCCTTTACTTCTTCCCAAAGGTAGCTACTCCGCAAGGTGCGCTCTACGATGGCGTGCAATTTTTGCTTGTTGTTTTCGCCAGCAATTTTGAGCCCATAAGCAATGTTGTCAAAAATGGATTTGGGAAAAGGGTTCGGCTTTTGAAACACCATCCCGATCTTTCGCCGTACCGCCACCACGTCTTTGCCAGGGGCATAAATGTCATCGTCATCCAGCAAGATTTTACCTTTTACCTTTGCCTCAGGATTCAGGTCGTGCATGCGGTTCATGGCGCGCAACAGGGTAGATTTTCCACAGCCGGAGGGGCCGATCAGAGCTACAATGTTGTTTTCAGGTACGTCCAGATCAATCCCTTTCAATACCTCTTTGGTGCCATAATGCAGGTGCAGGTTGCGTACTGCCAATTTCGGTTTCATATCCGGGCTTTATTAAAATTTCGGTAACGGTACCGAATGATGAAGGCAATGATGTTCAAAACAAAAACCAAACTCAGCAAGACCAGTGCCGTACCGTAGGCCAGTGGCCGCACTTCCTCAATGGCGTGGTGCTGAGTGGACAAAATGTACAAGTGATAAGGCATCGCCATAAAGGAATCGTACACACTACCGGGCAGGTAGCGCAAGTAAAAAGCAACCCCCGTGAACAAAATCGGTGCCGTTTCCCCCGCTGCCCGAGATAAACCCAGGATCGAACCCGTGACAATACCCGAAACAGCACTTGGCAAAACATTGGTCCAGATGGCTTCCCATTTGGTCGCACCCAAGGCCAGGGCACCTTCGCGATAGGAGTGAGGCACGTTTTTGAGCGCTTCTTCGGTCGTTGTGATGATATAAGGCAAAGTCAAAAGCCCCAGCGTAAGCCCGGAAGACAACACCGAAGACCCCAGACCCATACCTTGTACAAATACCGCCACCCCGAATAACCCATAAATGATCGAGGGAACCCCCGCCAAATTGCGGATGGAAGCCCGGATGAGTCGATTGATCCCATTGTCGTTGGCGTATTCGCTCAGGTAAATGGCCGTGGCAATCCCCATGGGAATAGCGAAAATGGTCGTGACCAGGGTAACAAAAATGGTACCCATAATGGTGGGGAAAATCCCTCCCAAGGTCATCCCCTTCCGTGGATAATCAAAAAGAAAACCTGAGTTGATTACTCCACTACCTTTAGAAAACACCTCCCAGAGGATGATGCCCAAAAACAGCAGAACCAACAAAACAAAAAAACGGAGGGTATTCAGCCCCAAGCGCTGTTGCAGTGAATTTTGTCTCATGATTATAACTTGTAGCGGTAACGCCCGGCCAGGTTTTCAGCCAACAGGTTGACCACCAGACTGATCAAAAACAATAGGGCACCAACCGCGAACAAACTGTAATAGTGGGTAGTGCCGTAGGGTACCTCACCCAACTCAATGGCAATGGTGGCCGTCATGGTCCGCACCGGGTCGAAAAAACCTCGGGGCATGGCCAGGGCATTGCCAGTAGCCATGAGTACGGTCATGGTTTCACCAATTGCGCGGCCCATGCCCAAGATGATGGCCGCAATAATGCCGGAGTAAGCCGCAGGCAATACTACTTTTATTAAAGTTGTCCATTGGTTGGCGCCAAGGGAATACGAAGCTTCTTTAAAGGAATTTGGAACCGAACGAATCGCGTCTTCCGCCACGGTGATGATGGTGGGCAAAGACATGACTGCCAGCAAAATGGCACCATTGAGCGCGGTCAGCCCATTGCTCAATCCAAAGACCCTGGCGATGAACGGGCCTACCATCACAATGCCAATAAAACCTACAACCACCGATGGGATGGCCGCCAAAAGTTCAATCACGGGTTTGAGGATGAGGCGCGTTTTTTCGGTGGCCACTTGAGCGAGATAAGTTGCCGCTCCCACCCCGAGCGGAACGGCCAGGAGCATTGCCCCCAGAGTGACCAGAAAGGTGCTGGTGAGCATGGCCAGGATGCCGTAACTGGGCTTTCCATAAGCCGAGGGGTTCCAATTGCTGCTGAAGAAGAACTCTGCTAAACTGATGTGGGCAAATGCCTTGACTCCATTGAAGAGCAACATCCCAAATATGCCGAGCAAAACCATCACCGAAGTGGCCGCAGCTCCAAAAAACAGCCATTTGATGGCAATATCAATGAAGTGTCGCTTTTGCATGTTTACGGTTTAGAGCCTGTTCATTTTGTTGCCAATAAATTTCACTTACCGGGAAGTACCCATTTTGTTTGACCAGTGCCTGTCCTTCCGGGCTTAGGCAATACTTTAGGTACAACTGGAGCCGACCAGTAGGTTTGCCGTTGGTGTATTGAAACAAGGGTCGAACGATGGGATACAAGCCACTGTCGATGTTTTTTAGCTCAGTTGGCATGTAGGCGGTGCTTTGGGCGCTTCGGCTGATGGCCAATACTTTGACGCCCTTGCTCTGGGCACCATTTTTGTCCAAAATATAGCCTATACCCACGTAACCAATGCCTTGTACATCGTGCTTGATGGCTTCTACAATTTGGGCGGTACCGTTCATTTGTTTGACCTGGGTGCTGTACTCTGCACGCACAATGCTGTCCCGGAAATACACAAAAGTACCCGAGTTGCTTTGGCGCCCATACAAAGAAATGGCTTCATCAGCACCCCCTAAGTCCTTCCAGTTTTGAATGTCACCCCGATAAATGGCCCCCAATTGTTGTAAGGATAAATTTTGGATCGGGCACTGCGGATGCACCACAATGGCAATGGCATCCATGCCCAGTACCGTGGCCACCGGGTTTACACCCTGAAGGTGAGCCAGGTCGATTTCTTCGGCCTTCATCGGGCGGGAGGCATTGGCAATACTGGTTTTTCCATTGATCAAGGCAGCAATACCTGCCCCGGAGCCGCCACCCGTGACGGCAATGGAGATGTTGGGGTCGGTGGCCATATAGGTTTCAGCCAGGGTAAGCGCGAGGTTCACCTCGGTGTCGGAACCTTTGATCATCAGGTTTTCGACGTGGCGGTGATTGGAGTTGCAGGAAAAGGCAAAAATAGCCCAGCTAATCAGGATGAAATGGGTATATTTAGACATGGTGTTGATCCACTTTTGGGGTAAGTTACAGGCAGCGTGTCAACTCCATGTTAAGGGAGGGTTATCTTACGGTAAATTGATGAAAGTCATGCAGAGGTGGTGATGGATGTTGGTCGTTTGATGAGCTGAGCAAGGCTTTCATTAGACAATTATTAACTTCTCCTTCCGCCAAAAATACCCAATCGCCAAGCCCGACAGCACCACCGTCACGCTCCCCATCACAATCGCAGTAGCAATAAAAAAATTCAACCAACTGACCTGCTGCGCCCCGAAATTTTTGTAAAACAAAATCCCCATACTCCCCAAATACCCAAAGGCGTCGCTGATGTACATCAAGTACCCAATGTTGCTTTGGTAGCGAAACAGCGCGATCCAACGCTCAAACAACAAGGTGTGAAACCCAATGTAAGGCAAATACATCCCAAAGCCCATCACGATCATCCACAAGGCTGGATCGATGGCTTTTTGGGCAAATAAAAAAGTCATCAAGAGGACGATCACGCCGCCCGAAAGAATGAGGAATTGATTGGCAAAAAAGGCCACCTTATTGTTTTTGATTAACACCATACTACCAATGATGACCAGCACAGCTACTGCAATTGGAATTTCGGACAAAACCAAAATCTCAGGTGCATCGGCGTAACCCAACGCAGCCCAGAGCTCTACCGCAAAATTATCGCGGATGTCCCGAAAAATTGTCAAGCCTACATAAATCAATACCGAGAGGACAATCCCTGGCGCAAAAGTGTAAAAAAACGCCCGGCGTTGGGCACTGGTCATGGGTACCCGGCGGGTGCGTTGCTGTTCATCTTCAGCACTGGGTGGCGGGATTTGGTGCAACATCCAGATGCCCAAGAGCAACAAGGGCAAGAACAAGAGTCCCGTCAAAAAAGGCATCCAAAAATCGCTAACGCCATAATTGTCGATCAAGGTTTTGCCACCTGCTTTCACAAAACCCGAAGAAACAATAAAACTTGAAGCCATCGCCGCACCCAACAATTCCGTAAAACGCCGCCCCTCCAAAAAGCTAAACACCACCCCCCAAATCATCCCCAGGGGCAAGCCGTTAAAAAACAGCCAAACAAAGTTGTAGGGATAAGGGGTAATGGCAAACAGCAACAAGCTAGCCCAGGCAAAGCCCATCAGCAGGAACAATATTTTGATTCGCCGCGAAGCGCTCAACTCCGAGACTAGCTTTATGCCCAAAAACTTGGACAAGGTGTAACCGATCACCTGCGTGATGATCAGCACAATTTTATAATCCATCCCCCACAGGGTCAGGCCTTCAAAAGTCGCCGCAGTGAAGGGCTTGCGGAAGGCGTACATGCTACAATAGGTGATGAACGCCGCCGCGCCACAAAACAGGACAAATACAACAGGGTTGCTGCGCATCAACCACTGCTGAATGCGGCTGGGACTGACCAATTGGGTCGATTGGAGGCTCATGAGGGCTTATTTGTGAAATTCGCTTTGGATGAGGTTTGGCAACTCACGCACACTGGGCAAAATATGGGTATGCGGGTATTTCTGCAGCGTTTCCAGGCTGTTGGCCCCGCTCAAGACACCGATGTTTCCCCGGCAACCCGCGTTGTAACCCGACAATAAATCTGCCGGGGTATCCCCAATTTTGATCACCTCATGAATGCTTTGAATGCCCAAGTCCATCATGGCTTTGTAGATCAAATAAGGTGAGGGGCGCCCAATGCCTCCCGTGCTCTCTACGTCCAGCGTCAAATCTACAAGGCCACGCTCTACCCATTGTAGGCCCTCCATGATCGCGGTATTGACATCCCGGTGGAAGCCTGTATCGGTCACTACCTTGATGCCTTGTTCGTGGCACCAGGCAAAAACCTCTTCAGCTCCCGGCATGGCTTGTACTTGCTGGCGGTAATAGTCGACCATGATCACCGAGTAGCGTTCGAAAATCTCCATCGCTTGATTTAAGTGTTCCGGGAAATGGTACTTTTCGAGGTTCTCAATCAGTACGGGTTCGCCCTGGCTTTTGGCGATCATGAATTGGTAGAGGTGGATTTTATTGGTGCCAATGGTTTTTTCAAAGTCTTCGAGTTCAACGTCCAGGCCAAATTCCAGGGCCGCTTCGTACAAACTTTTGGCTACTGCATTGTCGTCGCTTACTGTTGTCCCCGATAAATCGAATACAACCATGCTGATTTTATTCATTGGTGTGTTTATTTGTATTGATTAAAATTGAATCCCTACGCGGAAGGGGTTGTTTTCCAATGCGTATTGAAAAGCAGCCTCTACTTGATCTAGGGAGAAAGCACCCTGAACCAATTGGTCAAAGGGATAAACGTGATGGTATTGGGTGATGAAATCAACTGCAGCAATGAGGTCTTGTTCGTTGTAATTGTGCAGACCTTTGATGGTCAGTATTTTGCGGACTACTTGTTCTGCGTTGATCTGCACCAGTCGTTGTGGGTAGGTCGCGCCAATCCATACCGCCGTTCCGCCTATCGAGAGCAGATCAATGCCGTTTTCCATGGCTGGTGGAGCGCCACTGAAGTCGATCATGTTGTGAATTGTGAAGGAATCGCCCAAAACAGCAGCGGCATTAGCCTTCACATCAGGCTGTTCGTCGGACATCAACAAACAGGCATCGGCCCCGAACCCTTGGGCTTTTTCCAAACGTGCAGCATTGGTATCCAGCGCAATAACCTGGGCTGCTCCCAATGCCTTACTCATGGCGCAGGCCACTATTCCCAACATCCCTACACCACTAATCAAGACGTTTTTTTGGCTTAAATCACCAGACAAGCGCAATGCACCGGCTACAGTCGAAACTGCACAATTGATCAGGGCGGCCACGGGCAAGGGGATCTCCTCGTTCAGCTTGATGATGGGGGTGTTTTTGCGCAAAACGATGTATTCTCCCAGTCCACCGTGCAAGTGGCTATCGGGCGTGATGGTTTCGTGCCCGTACTTAAAAAGGTCAGCTGCTTTTTGAGGCATGCCCTGCTTAGAGAGCGGGTCGTCAGGTGCGCTCGCATAGATGCCCCAAGTGACCCGGTCACCAAGTTGAAGGGGTACTCCGCGCACATCGCTGGCTGGTTCGGAGTTGGAGAAAGCGGCAATACGTCCTACGATTTCGTGCCCAAGGAGGGTAGGAGTTTTTTCCTTACGTTTGCCTGAATAGGTCAACAAGTCGCTCCGGCAGAGGGTGACATATTCATTTTTGATCAGCACTTCCCGAGGCTCTAGTGTTTTGACTGCTACTTCCTGGAGCTGGAATGGTTCTTCAGGGGCATTAAAAATGGCAACTTTGGAAGAAAGGGACATGAACTTTTCTTGCGAATGTAAACTGAAAATTTCTACTGGCTTGCGTTTTATCTATTTCTTGACAATAATTTAAAAACCAGTTCACAATGCCTGACGATGAAAGTTTTTGAAAGTAAAACTATCTTATTCAATAGTAAGGCGGAAAAAAATCAGCAAATAGGCACAATTTTTTTTCCAAAAGACTTGACATTATTTTTTTTTAATGTATTTTTGTGGCGTACTTAAATGTCCTGAAGGCGACAAGTACCATTTCGTTTTGATCTGAGCTTTGTGTTACCGTCATTTAGAGCAGTTTTTTATCTAGGCTAATCTACTACTTCATCTTGAGCTGTGTTTTATTCATAGCTCTCCCACGTTTTATCGTTTCGTCTCAATTTCTAGTTCCATTCGATGGACTAATTGAAATTGGTATATCCATTTACCCCTTGTTCTACTAAACCTAAATCACCCAGTATGATGAGCGTTTGATTGTTTATTTTGTTTTTTAGTCATTCGGTTACGCTGAGAAATCTACACCAAAATTTATTGCGCTAAATCAATCGGCACCTTGCATTTGTTTACTAACTACAGTAAACTAGAATGAACTTGGTGTACCGGGACTTACTCAATTTGGAATTCGTTCCAAATTAGGCTGGAAGAACTCTATCTATTTTAATCTCATAACATCATTAACACTACAAATTTTTTACACCATGGGTATTCTTTCTACTCTAAAAAAATTGTTACCCGCCCTGCTTTTGATGGGCGTACTGTTCACTGCCTGCGACAATGACGACGACAAAGTCCTGGTATTGGATGAAAAAACGGTAGCCGACTACGACCACGAAGTTGCTTCCAAATGGAATGAAGTATTCCTCGAAATTGAGCGTTACGCTGCTGGTTACCGTCCCGGCCCGGCACCTCGTGCCTTGGCATACATTGGCCTGGCTTCTTATGAAGCGGTTGCTCCAGGTATGAAGGACCACAAATCCATTGCCTCTCAGTATCCAGGTTTGTCATTGCCAGTAGCTGATGAGGATGAAGAGTACCACTGGCCAACAGTGGTAAATACGCTGCGTGCCAGCTTGATGCGCCGCTTCTTCCGCAACGCCAGCCAGCCTTTGTTTGAAAAAATCACGACGCTGGAAAATGCCCTGGGCAGCAAGTACCGCACCCAAACTTCTGAAGCTGCATACAAGCGTTCAGTACTACACGGTCAAGCAGTAGCTGATGCGATGTGGGCATGGTCGGCTACGGATTTAACGGGACACGAAGCGTATTTGGATCCTTTCAAAGGCTACAACTGGGCGGATTACCAAAACAAAGCTGGTCACTGGCGCCCAACGGTTCCTGGACCAACTCAACCGATGTTCGGTCTCTGGGGTCGTGCACGTTCTTTTGCCATCTCTGAATCAGACAAATTGTGCCCTCCACCATTACCTTACAGTGAGTCTCCGAATTCTCCATTCTTCAATCAGGCTATGGAGGTTTATGCTCAAACCGTAAATGCACCTTACGAGAACATCTGGATTGGTGAATTCTGGAGCGACGACTTGGTGAATGTGACTTTCAGCCCTGGCCCACGCTGGACGGCGATTGCCAACCAAGTATATGAGGCAGAAGATACTGATTTGGAAACTGCGCTGTTGTGTGACGCCAAAGTAGGTTTGGCCCTGAATGACGCTGCCGTAGCTTGCTGGCATTCCAAGTACTACTACAACGTAGAGCGTCCAGAGTCTTACATCAAGCGCGTAATCGACAGCAAATGGGAGCCACCATTGGACAACCCATCCAACGGTGACAAAGGTTTTAGCCCTCCATTCCCAGCTTATCCTTCTGGTCACTCTACCATGGGTGCTGCTGGTGCTGAGGCTTTGTCTAGCATTTTTGGCTACAATTATGCCATGACCGACCGTTGCCACGAAAACCGCAGCGACTTCGAAGGTCGTCCACGTAGCTTTGGCTCTTTCTACGAAATGGCTGAAGAAAACGCCTGGTCTCGGGTGCCACTTGGTGTACACTACCGCATGGACTGCGAGTTTGGTGTTAACTTGGGCTACCGCGTAGCACGTAAGGTGAACAAATTGCCTTGGGATAAATAATCGCTAGCAAATAGAATTGTAACCTTAGGCTCTTGGTGAAGAACGCTGCTTGGAAGCAACCAGCAGTTTTCACCAGGAGCCTTTTTTTATACTACAAAGATTTAACCACATGAAGTTTCAAAGAAACACTATACTCGCTTTGCTAGGCTTTGTTTTGCTTTTGGCCACCGTTGCCTGCAAAAACACCAAAGGCCCCGAAGAGCACACCCTTAATCACCTGGATGGTAGCATCAAGCGTCGCTACAGCATGGTCGAAGGCAAAATAGAGGGAGAAATGCTCGAATATTACCCTAAAACCGGAGTCGTCCAGGTCAAGCGCCAATTTGACAAGGGCGTTCAAGTGGGGCGCACCGAGCTGTTTTACCCCGATGGCAAACTCAAAGAAGTACAATACTACGAAGGGGGGAAAAAACAACGTGGAGACACCATTTTTTATCCCAACGGGAAACCACAGTTTTTGGTTACCTTCAAAGATGGCAAAATGGATGGCCCAATGCGCCGTTGGGAAGAAGATGGGACTTTATTCTTTGAAGCCCACTACGTACAGGATTCTTTGAAAGCCGTGACGAAGAAAATGGAAACGATCAAATAGCGATCAGCTATGAGCGATCAGCTTTCAGCAATCAGCAAGTATAGTTGCAGCCTGGCTGATAGCTGACTGCTGATGGCTCATAGCTACCTCGTATGCACATCAATAATTGGAATCTTTATCTCCACCCTGGTACCCAAAGCCTCCCCCGTTACCTCATCCCGTAGGTCGATGGTGTGTACATAGACCTTTTTTTCGCGCGAATTGTACAAGAGTTGTAAACGCTGCTCGGTGATGGCCGTACCTCTGGAGCGGTGGTTTTGGTAGCGCCCGTCGTTGAGTTGCATTTGGCGGGCCTTGTCGCGGCCAATGCCATCGTCTTCGACTACGCATAGGATGGTATCCTCGTTGTACAGCGAAAAATCCACTCGAATGTTGCCCGATTCTTTGTTGCGCAGGCCATGCTCGATGGCATTTTCTACATAAGGTTGCACAATCATGGTGGGCACTCCGGTGATGTCTTCCTCTATTTCATCGTCCACGATGATTTTGTAGCTGAGCCGATCTTCAAAGCGCAGTTTTTCATTGATGTACAGGTAATCACTCAAAAAAGCGATCTCTTTTTCCAGAGATACCACTTCTAGGTCAGAATATTCCAAACTCTGCCGCATCAATTTGGCAAAACGAGCCAGGTACTTGGCGGCATTGGAGGCCTCGTTGGAGGTAATGTAGTTTTGGATGGAATTGAGGGCATTGAACAAAAAATGGGGGTTCATCTGTGCACGCAGGGCCTTTAGTTGCAGTTTGGCCGCTTGTAAGCGCAGCAGTTCCGCTTCTTTGTGTTGTTTTTCAGCTTCGTATTTTACTTCCAGCTCCATCCGTTTGCGCTCATTGACATCCTGCTGGTACAGTTCTGCATTTTTGCTGTGCTGTAAGAGGTGCTCGTAGGCTTTTTCATACTGGCCCAGCAGGGCGAAAAAACCAGCCATGTCCTTGTAAATGCTGGATAGCCGTTTAAAATCATTGGCTTCATCCGCCAAAATGAGCGCCTTGGAGAAATGTTTTTCCGCCTGAACCGCCTTGCCCAAGGCACCATAAACCAATCCGCGCCAGGATTCGATGAGGGCAAAGTTTTCCAGCGATTCTGCTGACATGCCCTTAAACTGGCTTTCTGCTTTTTTGAACAGCTTCAGAGCGCTTTCATAATCTTTGTGCTGCAATTTGCAGTAGCCCACATTGGCGGTCGCACTGGCTTTGGCATAAGGATTGACGTCTTCGTGCGTCTCGATGGCTTTTTGAAAATAATACTCAGCACTTTCGAGGTTGTTGAGCGCCATAAAACCGTTGCCGACGTTGAGGTAATTCCAGGAAAGGCGGCTGCGCATCTCGGTAGCCTCAGCAATTTCTACGGCCTTGAGGTAGGCTTCTACACTTTTTTCCTGATCGTCGTTGCGCTCATAAATGGTGCCTAAACCGGTATGGATCAAAATGAGGAAATGGTAGTCTTTGAGGTTGATGTAGCTGCCAAATTCGGTAATTTTTTTATCGGACTCCATCAACAACTCGATGGCGCGAGAATAGTTGGCGAAATGCAATTGTACAAATCCTTCTCGTGCGGTATGTCGTGCCCGGAGTCGCTCGTCGGGAAAAGCGCGTAGGAGTTTGCCCGCTTTGTCTAGGTAGGAGAGGGCTTGATCCATGTTCTGCATGTTGATGCAAGTTCCCGCAAAATCGATGTATACTTCAGCCTGTTGTTTGACGTCGCCACATTCTTCTACTAATTCGAGCAGCTGGGTGAAATGAGCGTGAGAACTGGCGTAGTTGTACAATTGGTTCTCAACAATGGCCGAGTAGAGGTGGAAATTTAATTCAACATCCGCATTGGGGTAAGCTTTGATCAGCGCGCCTTGTTCCACTAGGTAAGTTTTGGCGCGTTGTGGGTTCGTATAGGTGTAATAGGCCAATAACCGATCCAGCAAAATCAAGCGCTGGTGTGGCGCTTTTTGTTGCTGGAGTTTATTCTCCAAAGTACGGATGTCGTCAATTTGTGGGAGAAGGTCGGTCATATCCTATTGCGTTTTGGGGAGTAGGTCATTTATTCACAACCTACAACCCAAAACGCAAAATGTCAAATTTTGTGCAGATTTACTACAAATCCGTAATTAACTTATACTTGGGCACCAAACTCTTCATCACCGTCCAGGCAATCACGTAGGCAACTGCACAGAAGGTAAACATGATGGAATAACCCGTTTGAATCTGGCCGATTTCTTTGTAATGGTCAAACAAGGCACCCGCTACTTTAGAGACAAAAACGCCTCCCAATCCTCCAGCCATTCCTCCAATGCCGACCACCGAAGCCACGGCCTTTTTAGGAAACATGTCGGATACCGTAGTGAAAATATTGGCACTCCAGGCCTGGTGTGCAGAGGCCCCAACGCCGATCAAGAGTACCGGAATCCAAAAGCTGATCCCGCCCAAGGGCTGAGCCAGCAATACCACCAATGGAATCAGGGCAATCAAAAACATGGCCCGCATCCGCCCATCGTAAGGGGCGTATCCCTTGTTGATGAAATACATCGGAAATGCACCTCCACCAATACTACCCACCATCGTCATGCTGTACAAAACGGTCAAAGGCAGGGCGATTTCCGTTTTCTCCATGTCGTATTGTGCTTTCAAGTAAGCGGGCAACCAGAACAGGAAGAACCACCATACCCCATCGGTCATAAATTTGCCAAAGGCAAAAGCCCAGGTTTGGCGATAGCCCAATAGTTTGGCCCAAGCAACTTTTTCCTGCGCACCTACCGATTCTTCTTCTTTATCACTATGGATGTAATCGTATTCTTCTTTGGAAAGGCGTTTTTGGTCTTCTGGTTTTTCGTAGTACATCCACCAGAAAATCAACCACAAAAAACCTACGGCACCAATCAGGATAAAAGCCGTTTGCCAACCCCAGGCAGCCGCAATATAGGGCACGGACAAGGGCGCTAAAATGGCACCAACGTTGGTGCCAGAGTTGAAAATCCCCGTTGCGAATGCGCGTTCTTTTTTGGGAAAATACTCCGCTGTCGCTTTGATCGCAGCGGGAAAGTTGCCCGCTTCACCAAATCCCAGTACAGCTCTGGAAATCATAAACCCGGCGATCGAAACCGAAACCGCTCCGATCCCAAACAGCCCTAAGACCGCTGCGGTGGCCTCTCCCAATGGAATCGCCAAAGCATGCAAAATGGCACCAATAGACCAAATGATGATGGCCCAAGTATAACCACTTTTGGTGCCTAAACGGTCGATGATTCGACCTGCAAACAACATCGAGATGGCGTACACAAATTGAAAAACCGAGGTGATGTTGGCGTAGTCTCCGTTGCTCCAGCCATAAGTTTCAGACAAACTTGGTGCCAATAAACTGAGTACCTGTCGATCAAGGTAATTGACCGTGGTGGCAAAAAAAAGCAGTGTACAGATCGTCCACCGGTATTTTCCAATTGTGTTTGTACTCATGATGTAGGTTTTTTAACGTGAAAAATTAAGGTAGAAGATAGTACTACTTGCGAATATCTTTAACAATTTGCACCAATTCAGCAATGTGCTGGGTAAAGCCCTCGATGCCGAGTTCATCGGCTTTTTTGATCAGTTGTGATCCAATGCCCACAAAGTTGACCCCTGCCCCAAACCATTCCCGCAAATTGGCTTCATTTGGCTGTACACCACCCGTAACCATCAATTTCACCTTGGGCATTGGGCCACGTAAGGCTTTGATGTAACCAGGGCCTACTGCATCGCCAGGGAAAATTTTCACTACGGTAGCACCCAGGCTTTCCGCCAGGTAGACTTCGTTGGGCGTAAGGGCGCCGGGCATCCAGGCTACGTTGTGTTCCTGACATACCTCACCTACGGCTGGCGTGATGATGGGTTGAATGATAAAATCGGCACCGAGGTCCAAAAACTGTTCGGCTTCCTCGGGGCGGTATATCGTACCTATTCCCAAGGCCAGATCGGGCAAGTTCGCCTCTACATGTTTGCTCAATTGTGCAAAAGTAGCTGGGGCACTGGCCCCCCGATTGGTGAACTCAAAAGCACGCAAACCACCTTCGTAGCAGGCATCCAGCAGCTTTTGGGCATGATTGGCATCGGCATGGAAAAAGAGGGGCACCACTGGGGAGTCCTCTAGTTTGGCAAGTATTTGTTGAGGTGTAAATCTTGGCATTTTATTTTGTTGAAAGGTTTAGGGAGCATGAGTCATCCCGAATTTTCAAATAATTCACAAACGACATAATTTTCACAAAGAAAACACAAAGAGGCACAGAGGACACAAAGTTAGACGTAGACGACGCTTCGCTTTGTGTCCTTTGTGTCCTCTTTTTTTCCTTTGT
>JAIYAV010000265.1 GCA_027488855.1 Saprospiraceae bacterium | reverse complement strand
TGCAGTTTATCCCAGTCTATTTCCTGACAATCTGCTTTGTTGCATTCCTTGAGCACCGGAAGAAAGGGACTGGCCTGAGACCATTCCGCAGCATCTACCGGTTGACCATCGATCTGGAGGTAAACCAGCACAGTGGGCGCTGACTTGTTGAAGATTTTTTCTGCGAGCAGGTGTTTGATCCCATCGGAAACCAGCACGGATGTTTCGAAATCCAGCGCTTTAAACGCTTTATCGCACCAGGCCAAATTTTGATCAATGTCCGCGTCTTTTCGGCCAAAGTTGGGCAGGGTTAAAAAATCCCTGAGCGTATTGACGCCCTCTACAAAGTATTGATCTGCCAGTTTTTGGATCTTTTCTTTTTTCAAACTTTGAGCGAAGCTTGAACAAAGAATCAAACTCAAAACAAAGGTTAGGGTAATTCTCATCTACGAAAGTTAAGGTTGATTTTAACAAATAATCTGGCCCATAGCACGGCTTGGTAGGATGAAAGTACGGATAAATTCTATAGTTTTAAGTCATTCAGGTCAGGGAATTCCTCTTTCAGGTCTACGGCGATGGCCGTTTTGGGGCCTCCAGGGATCAGGGCAAGCGCCGGCACCAGGGCATTGATAGTGGTTACTCCGGGTGAAAGCATCTTGAGCCCCATCACGGGCAAAATACTGCAATATTCTTACCCGTATCCAGGAGAGAACTTTAGCGGTGTCCACATCCAAAACGATGAATCTTTGGTGAAGATGTGGTAACTTTCGCCCGTTCTGGTGAAACCAGGTCAACAAGTGATGTAAGGGCATTGCTCAAAAGATCAGCACCAAAAACGGATCAGGAATGATTGATCGCGTTCACGTTGAAGTGTGGCCAAATGGGGGAAATAAGGCGATTCTATCATCTTGTAACCGCCCGTTTCAACGGGTGGTCAGGCGTGACCTCTTCTCACATCTATCATCCTTCCAGAGGCTTACATCTAAGCAAGTTCATGATGCAAGCCTCTGGAAGGATGATAGATGAAACTCCCCGCTGATCCTTACCCCCCTCGTTGAAACGAAGGGTTACAATGCTAGATGTCATTGTGTGGTAAAGTCGCGAACGCTCGTAAATTTAAGCCATCGTAACTAAAGATGCAGATTATGTCAAATTTTAGCAACGAACTTTGAATTTTCACTCAACCGCATAGCATGAACTTTAACAATAAAATTGTGTGGCTTACCGGTGCTTCCTCGGGTTTGGGAGAAGCGATGGCCAAAGCCTTTAATGCAGCGGGCGCCAAGCTGATTTTGTCTTCGCGCAGCGTAAGCGACTTACAACGCGTACAAGCCGCTCTGCCGCGCCAAGAAATCCCCTCCGCAGTGTTGCCTTTGGATTTGCGGAAGTATGAAACATTCCCGACATTGGCTCAACAAGCCATTGCCCTTTTTGGAAACATTGATCTCCTGGTCAACAATGCCGGGATTAGCCAACGCAGCCTGGCCATAGATACCCCCTTTGAAGATGACCTCAAAATCCTGGAAACTGACCTGATCGGCACCATTGCCCTGACCAAAGCGATGCTGCCCCATTTGTTGGAGCGAAAAGGGCAAATTGTGGTCATTAGTAGTGTCATGGGGAAAATCAATACCAAATACCGCAGCACTTACGCAGCCGCAAAACATGGGGTGGTTGGTTTTTTTGAATCCCTGCGGCTCGAAGTCGAGGATCTTGGATTAAATGTATGCCATATTCTACCTGGATTCATCGCTACCAACATTGCCAGGAATGCAGTCGGAATTACCGAAGCCGTACTCAAAAACAGCAGTAACGCCTTGGGCATGCAAGCAGATGTATTTGCCCAAAAAGCACTCAAGGCCATCCATCAACGGCAAAAAAACGTTTACATCGGTGGGGTGAAAGAGCGGCTGGCCATGTTGTTGAAACGCTTGACGCCGGGGCTTTTTGATCGGTTTATTAAGAATCAGAAGGTGACCTGAATGCTTGACAAGCGGGTTAAGTCTCCACTTGCCACTCTCCTTCGAAAAACTTATCTTTACCAGCATAAACCAATCACCATGTCTATTGTACTTGACTTGCCACAAGACCTGGAACAAAAATTACGCGCAACGGCATCCGCTGCGGGGCAAAACGTTGATGCTTATATTTTACGTCTGTTGGAGAACAATGTGCAGGGACAAGCCAGCCAAGAAAAATCCAGAACCATCGCTTTGTTGCAATTGATCAATCGTGGTTTGCCGCCAGAGATTTGGAGTCGTTTTCATAGCCTGGTACAAAAGCGGGAAGATTATACCATTACTGATACCGAACTGGCCGAATTGATTGAGTTGACCGATTCGATTGATCTTGCCCATGCCCAGCGGATGGAGGCCTTGGTGGAACTGGCTGTGCTGCAAAACAAACCTTTAGAGGTATTGATGGATGAATTGGGTGTTGGCCCTGTGGTACATGAGTCTGACCAAAAAAACTAAAGAAGCAGTAGCCCAACGTGCGGGTTATTGTTGTGAATACTGTCGATCTCAGGAGAAGTTCTCACCAAGCCGATTTTCGGTAGATCATATCATTCCTACGGCTAAACTGGGCGAAGATGACTTGACTAACTTGTGTTACGCTTGCCAAGCTTGTAATAACCACAAGTACACCAACACCGCCACCACCGACCCCGTCACCGGAGAAAATACCTCATTGTTTAATCCTCGACTCCACTTTTGGGAAGAACACTTTGTGTGGAATGAAGACAAAAGTGAAGCGATTGGCATTACGCCAATAGGAAGGGCGACAATTGTGAAACTTAAGTTGAATCGCTCTGGAGTGAAAAATTTGCGTGTTGCGTTGAAGAAATTGGGCTTGCATCCACCGGAGTAGGGCGACTATGCTGGTGCACGGTCGTGATACACTTTACCAGGGGTGGGTTTTGGGAAGACTTGAACGAGCTGGTCATGAGACACTGCACCAGCGGAAATTAAATGGTAAGACTTGGCCTAGCAGATAAAGGAAAGAATACTTGAACTAGAGGAGGATATCCTAATCACCCTTCAGCACTACCTTGCTTCAATAGTTCCAGCACATATTGCGCTTCAACCCCCATCATTTCTGCGATATTTGATACAGGAAGCTGCATGACATCGTGAAGATAGTAAATCAATCTGTTGAGGCGTTGGTGTTCCTCTTCCTCGCGTTGCAAGGCTTCTTCCTCCCGTTGCAAGGCTTCTTCCTCGCGCTGTAAGGCTGCTTCCTCGCGCTGTAAGGCTGCTGTTGCACGTTGGTGTTCCTCTTCTGCACGTTGGCGTTCCTCTTCCTCGCGTTGCA
>JAIYAV010000150.1 GCA_027488855.1 Saprospiraceae bacterium | reverse complement strand
GTGGGGCAAAAATAAGTGATCATTTTTCCTGAGCCAGAGGATTAGATAAGACACTTGAAATGAAACGTTTACTTATCTAATCCTCTGGCAAAATGATCACTTATTTTTTTATCGCCCCTATCGCTGCATTGGCTGCATTTTCCAATAGGTCAAACTCCGCCACATCCATTCAAGGGGGCCAAACCGGAAATACTTTAACCAAATTGGACTGACAATCAATTGAAAAGTCCAAATAGCGAAAACGATGTAATACAACTCATACCGCTGCAATTTGCCGAATAGCGCAAAGCCAAATCCTAAGAAAATGATATCGGTGATGATGGTGTGCATGATGTAGTTGGTAAAGGCCATTTGCCCCACCGCGGCGAGCGATTTTTGTAAAAAAAGCAACCGACCCGATTTGACAAATAACATAATGAGCGCAATATGCCCACAAGTGGTGGCAACTCGGCCTATATCATAGGTAAGTGAGGTGCGGGAAAAGGCGAGAATATCGAAATGATGCGCCTGGATGTAGCTGGTTTCAAGATAATTGGTGGTGATTCCAATGGCATAACCAATCAAAGCCATGACTAAATAATAGCGATTGGATTTGGCGGCTTTCAAAATGCCATTTTTCAAAAAAGCCATCCCTAAAAGCATCATCGCCAAGATGTCCCAAATATCGTAACGGTACAAATACAAGGATTCAATGACTTGATTGATTGGCGCACGGTACATGACGATACTGAAATAGCCCTTGGTTCTTTCCTTAGTTTCTTCTTTGATGCGTTGAGGCGAAGGCTTATCTTCTTTCACTTTTTCATCCCATTTTTCAATGGCTTTAGTTTCCAGCTTGGTCAATGTTTGACCATTGCTTTTTTTGATTTTTGCCGCCGCCGCCGTTGCTGCCGTTTTGTGCAATTGATAATCATCTTTCACATTCAACGCAGTAGCAATAACAAAAAGGACAGTCGCCGCAATAATCAGTCGTTTAGGATTCAAGTGTCGAAAACTAAACGCAAACATCCCCACGATGGAATAAGCATACAATATTTCACCTGACCACAGCAGCAAGTAGCAATGAATCACTCCAAAAAGCAACATCCAAAGCAATCTGCGGAAGTACAAATCGGTCACCAGTGAACCTTCGGTATATTTAGACTTACCTCCAATAAAGAGTAGAATTCCGGCACCAAACAACATGGAAAACATTCCACGCATGGTGCCTTCAAAAAACAGGTTGGTTATCCACCAAACCGTCAAATTCAAACCAGTTGCCCCGCCGGCATTGGTTGGGTCGCCATAAGCTTTGAACAAGCCCATGCCAGTAATATTCATCAATAAAATACCCAATAGAGAGACACCCCTAATAATGTCCATCGAGGAAATACGCTCGGTGGCAGCAGTGGGTTTTAACATTGCTTGCGCGGTCATAAAGTGATTTTTATAGATGTTGAATTAACAAATAGAAAAAATGCGGAGGGCACCTTTAACGCTTCATCGGCTGCAACTTCCAGTAGGTCAAACTCCGCCACAGCCACTCCAGCGGGCCGAACAAGAAGTACTTCAACCAAATGGGGCTGATGATCAACTGAATCGCCCAGATGACCAGCACGACAAAATAGATCTGGTAAAACTCCAGCTCGGCATAATAATTCAAGCCATAGCCAAAGAAGAATAAAGTGCAAATAATCGAATGCGAGATGTAGTTGCTCAAAGCCATACGCCCCACCGCAGCCAAACGACTGCACAAGCCCTGGGCCGCGCCCGATTTGGCCAACAGAATCAGTGTCGAAGCATGCCCCAAAACCAGCAGAATACGTTGGAATGGATAAATCAATTCGACCCAATTGATGGACATTTGCTCCATGCGGGCGAGGTTGGCTTCGAGGGTGGAAAAATGATGAAAGTTGTAATATTGGGCATACAGCACCAGGGGCAAGCCCACGCCGTAACCAATTTTCAAAACCTTCCAATAGTTCTTTTCCGACCAAGCGCCGGTGAGGAAGCCCCATTTGAAAAGCGCCAGCCCCAGCAGCATCAAGGCCAGTGAGTCCCATACTGCAAAGAGGAGGTACTTGGTTTGTCCGTCCCAAGCGAGGGGCCGCAAGTGACCCGCTACGGTGGCGTAGTCCGACTTCATTTTGCGGGTGTTTTCTTTGGCGTCTTCGCGGTTGGGGATCATGGTCTTTTCCACTTCACGCCACTCTGTTAAAGCTTTGGTTTGGGCCGCGCTTAGGGCCTGCTTTTGAGTTTGGGCGGCAGTTGCTGCTACATAAGCGATGCGTTTTGCACGGATGTTTTGGTACTGGATGGTTCCAGCCACAAAACTCACGATGGCCACAATCGGCACCGCCCACACCAGGTATTTGGCTGCCACATTGCGGAAGAGGTACAGGATCATGCCGCAGACGGCGTAGAGATAAAGAATTTCACCTATCCACAAAATGAGGTGGGCATGAATCAGCCCGAATAGCAGCAGCCAAAGCATCCGGCGGTAATACAAGGCGTGTACGGATAGCCCTTTTTTGCCTTTATTGGCAATGAACAAAAGCACTCCGGCACCGAAGACCATGCCAAACATAGCCCTCATTTTGCCTTCAAAAAAAATGCTGATGAATTCAAAAACCCAGAAATTAAGGCTGCTAGGGTCGTTGCTGAATTTTTCAAAAGCGTGATCGGGCATTGAGAATCCCGCGATGTTCATCATCAGGATGCCCAAAAGGGCAAAGCCTCGAAGGATGTCAATGGTGTCGATGCGCTGATTTTCCGCAACGGGGGCGGCAGTAGCCATCGTTTGAGTTGTTGATGACATGTTTTTTTGATTTTAGGTAAACGGAAATTCAAAATATTTGCTCAATCTCGAGTGTTCACAATCCTCTGCCCGCAGAACTTACAACTTGAAGTGCGCTGTGCCGGGTACCCGATGGTTCGATAAATGTTGGCAAAAGCAACTGGCTCCTGATTGGCCTGATGATGGGGGCATCCGTGTTGAATGTACTCTTGGGTAAGGTCTGATGGTGCGGCTTGCATCTGCTGTGCTACGCCGCAACTGCTGCAAAACAGGCCCGTACCTACTACCAGTACGAGGAGGCTCAGGAAGTGATTGCGGCTACTTTGTTGAGCCCCCTTCGATTGGGTGTATTCCTTGATGACATAACAAACGAAGATGACACAGAGGAAGGCAACCCCAGCGGTTAAAGACATGAGGAGGTTTTGTTCAATAAAATGTACAGCACTGGATACTTCCTGCTTAGCCTGATTCACATTGTACAGTGAAGCCATAGATTGTGCGGAAAGCAGGCTTGTTGTGCTAAGAAATAGGACTGAGACAATTAGGATGTTTCTCATGGTGCTCGTTTTTGGTGTTAATAAAATCAACCGATGTTTAATCCTTAATTGCGGGGTGTGGAGGAGAGGTAAGTGGGAGCGGTAGATTTTTTTAAAAAAGTATTTTTGCTTATTCTGCCTACAACTTTTGGCAATATTCTGCTCCCAAAAAAATCTATCTTTGTAGGATGAAAAGGTTTTTCAACACGACTGGTTTTTGCACTCCTGAGAAACATTATATGGTGGAACCGCTGCGCGGAATCCTGAAGGAGTTGTATTCACTCATCGAAAAAGAGCAGTATTTTCTCATCCATGCCCCGCGCCAAACGGGCAAAACCACTCTGCTGCACGCACTGGCGCACCGGATCAATGGGGAAAGTAAATACATTGCTTGTGTAATGTCAGTGGAGCAGGCGGGTGTGCCGAGTTTTACTATGGAACAAGCCAACCAGGCGATGACCGACGCTTTGTACACGCTTTCTGCACGTTTCTTGACGGACAGTGAACGGCCTCAAAAACCAGTACACCCTATTTCGCTACACGGTTATTTGGAGCAATGGTCAAAATCTCAACCCAAACCCATCGTCCTACTCATTGATGAAGCGGATTCACTCTGGGACGACGTAATGGTATCCTTCCTGCGCCAATTGCGCGACGGTTTTCAGAATCGCCCGCAGGGTTTCCCTCAGTCTATTGCGTTAGTGGGCTTGCGCGACATCCGCGAATACCGCCTCAAGGCAAGACATGACAACCCCTCGCTTGGCGCTGGTTCGCCCTTCAATGTCAAGGCTGAATCCTTCTTTCTTTCCACGTTCAGTTTTGAGGAAGTAAAAAGCCTGCTTGAACAGCATACCGCGGATACCGGGCAACATTTTTCGAAGGCGGTGATGGATAAAATATTTGAGTTTTCAGGTGGTCAGCCCTGGCTCACCAACGCGCTGGCCAACGAAATCGTCGTCAAAATGCTCGGCGAGGATTTTGGACAAACCATCCAGCCAGAAATGGTGGAAACGGCCAAAGAACGCCTCATCGCCGCCCGCCAGACCCATTTGGATAGCCTTGCCGACAAGCTCAAGGAAGACCGCGTACGCAAGGTGGTCATGGCCATTGTGAGCGGCGACGCGCCGCTCTACGACGACTGGGACGACAGCCTGCGTTATTGCCGCGACCTGGGCCTCATCAAAAATACCCGTGGCGAGGTCGTTTTCGCCAATCCGATCTACCGTGAGATCATCACCCGTGTGCTCAACAGTTCTTTTGAGGGCATCATGATCGGGCAGGAAATTTACCAGACTCCATTTTATGTGCGGCCTGATGGCTCGCTGGATATGGACAAGCTCCTTAGAGAATTTCAACGATTTTACCGCGAAAACAGTGAGCACTGGCTAGAGCGTTTCCAGTACAAGGAAGCGGGTCACCAGTTGTTACTGATGGCATTCCTACAACGCGTGGTCAATGGCGGCGGCCGTATTGAGCGAGAAATGGCCGCGGGCAATGGCCGAACAGACCTGGCCGCTTTTTGGAAAGGCCAGGTTTTTGCCATCGAAATGAAAATCAAACGCCGTAAAGATGCGCTCGAAAAAGGCCTCAATCAATTGTGGGCCTACCTGGATCGTCTCGGACAGCAACAGGGCTATTTGGTGCTTTTTGAAACCAAAACGAGTGAAGAGATACCCTGGGAAGAGCGGATAAAGTGGGAGGACGTCATGCACAAGGGCAAAGACATCACGGTGCTGGAAATGTGACAATCCATCACTCCACCAACACAAAGCCCGCCCACTTAAACGCCTCCCCACTGTACTTCCCCCGCAGTTCCGCCTGCGTAGCCCGAAACGCCTCGGGTACCGCCATTTTCCCCTCCAGCCAGTGCTTGTAAAAAGCCGTCATGAACACCTGTGTCTGAAAATCGGGCACTTGCCACAGCGACATGATCAGGTAGCGGGCACCTGCTATTTTGAAGGCGCGTTGCAAGCCGTATACCCCTTCATTACCTACCAAATCACCGAGACCCGTTTCGCAGGCGGAGAGCACCACCAGTTCGGTGTTGGCGAGGTTCATCTGGCTGATTTCGTAGGCGGTGAGGATGCCGTCTTCCAGGCCGGGGCGTAGGGGTTTGCCCGTTTTCCAGGCGTGGTTGCCGCCCGCTAGCATCAGGCCGGAGCGGATCATGGGGTTGTCGGATACTTTGAAGGTTTTTTCGCCAATGGCTTGCCCCTCACCCGGCTTCAACTCTTTTGGATCGGGAAAGAAAAATCCGTGGGTGGCTACGTGCAGGATGCGCGGAGAAGAGCTGCCTTCGCCCAAGTTTTTGAAGGATTCTTCGGTAGCTTCAGTGCCTTTCTTCAAGGTAGACACGATGCCTTTGCTTTTCATCACATTGGCGGCGGCGCTGATTTCTACTTCGGTCCAGCGGAGGTAATTCCAGTTTTCGCCGCGCAGGGTGGAGTCGTTTTGGGTGATGTCGGGGCCGCGACGGGCAGCCAGGTCTTCGGGTTTTGCTGGCGTTTTGCTGGCTAAGGTAGGTGTGGCGTCGTATTGGATGCCCCCGTAGAGTTGAGCGGTAGCGCTTTGCTTGGTGGCGGGCACTGGTGGGATGACCAACTGGCGAGTACTACCCAGCATGGTCAGGCGGTTTTTTTCGGCCAGGGTTTTGCCGTCGGGCGTGGGGATTGCGCCTAAATTGATGCGATGCAGCAGGCCAGAGGGCGAGCAATAGACGGTGGCTCCTTGCGGCAAGGCAACGGCGATGGGTTTCCAGATCAAATCGTAGAGTTGGCTGCCTTTTTTTGCGGCGGCGTAAAGATCGTTGTAAAAAGTGGGTTGGGGGCTGCCCTCGGTTTTGAGCAGTGCAATGAGTTGTTTTTCTTCAAAAAGGGGGATGAATTTTGGGGAACCCTTACCCGGCAAAAGCAGGAGCGCAGCGTACAGCGTACTGTCGGTTTTCTTTTTTTGATAAAAACGATAGCTGACAAACTCAATCGCTGCTTCGCCTGGTTTCAAGGCCGTTTGAACTTCCTGCCATTTAACCTGCTTCAAGGCTTGGCCGAAGCCAGTCACTGTTCGGGCGAGATTTTTTTCGAGGTCGTTGACTTTGGCTTCCAGAGTGGCTACAGCTGCGCTATCACGTTTGGCGATAGGCTGAGCGTACTGGGCCGCGAGTCGCCTTTCATAGGATTTGAGCAAGTTTAAATTCCCATAAGCAACAGAATCAGAAAGAGATAAACGCCTGATTTGTGCTGCAGAGTGGAGTAGAAAACCTTTATAAAACAAGGAATTATTAAAACAAGTGGATATCGTTTGCTCACTGGCGGACAGCTGGGCAAACGATAGTGTCTGGTCTTGGTTATTGGAAAATTTCTTCAGGTAATTTCCCAGTTCCAGTTCAGAGAGATGGCGAACTGCTTTTGTCAACAAGGACTGGTTCGCCAGAGAACATTCCAAATAGAGCGGCTCGGCTTTTTTATGGCTGCCCATTGCCACATAAAGGTTGGCAAGATTGTTCAGGCTGGAGACATAGTCAGGATGTGCTACCCCCAGTACTTTTTTCAGAATAACTAGAGCTTCGATGTAGAGCAGCTCAGCTTTTTCGTAGTTGCCTATAGACTTGAAAAGATCAGCAAGTTTAATCAGGCTTATGGCATAGCCAGGGTGTTCTTTTCCCAATGCTTTTTTCAGGACGGCTATGGCTTCAGTATAGAGCAACTCGGCTTTTTCGTAGTTGCCCATATCATAGTATAGCTGTGCAAGACTGTTTATGGTATTTGCATAGCTGATATGCTCTTTCCCCAATGCTTTTTCCCGAATGGTTTTGGTTTCGATATAGAGTAGTTCGGCTTTTTCGTAGTCTCCCATATCCCTGTAAGCGGATGCAAGGTTACTCAGGCCTATGGCATAAGAGGGATGCTCTTTTCCCCGCGTTTTTCCGCGGATATCTCTTGATTCAAGTAAAAGCGGCAACGCTTTTTCGTAGTTGCCCATACCATGGTAAAGAACCGCAAGATTGTTCAGGCTGTTGGCATATTCAGGATGCTCCTTTCCGCGCACTTTTTCCCGGATAGCTTTGGATTCGAGGTAAAGGAGCTCGGCTTTTTCGTAGTTGCCTGTCATCCAGTAAAGTCCGGCCAGACTTCCGAGTGTTGTTGCATAATCGGGATGCTCTTTTCCAAGTATTTTTTCTCGAATTCTTTTTGCTTCTAGGTGTAGCTGTTCGGTTTTTTCGTACTGACTCATGTTCTGGTAAAGGAGGGCAAGGTCGCTTATGGTTGTTGCATAATCGGGATTTTCCTTTCCCTGGCTTTTTTCTATGATAGCTTTGGCTTGAAGGTGAAATGATTCAGCTTTTTCATATCTATCCATATTTGTGTTCAGGTTAGCGAGGTCGCTCAAAATATTAACACAATCAGGGTGTTCTTCTCCTAATCCTTTTGCCAAGATGGTTTTGGCTTCGAGGTACCACTTCTCCGCCTCTGGATAGTTACTTTTAGCATGATATATGCTCCCAAGGTTATAAGTGCAATAACCATATGCTACAGAGGCTCTACCTAATTTTTCAAGCGCCAGTTTTTCAGCGGCAGCATTCATTTTTATGGCTTGATCGAAATTCCGCTGGTCGGAGAGGGATCGGGAGATGTTGAGGAGGCTATCCACCCGCCGCAGCGCCACCGAATCCACCGTCTGCGCACTCAACAAACCTGTGATCAGGCACAAAGCCAAGCATAAGAAGTTTCTCATCGTAGGATTAATTAAAAGGCTGTGGTAAACTACCAGTTAATGAACTTAAAGGTAGGTGTTTTGTAAAACTCATTCCACCAGCACAAAGCCCGCCCACTTAAACGCTTCGCCACTATACTTCCCCCGCAGTTCCGCCTGTGTAGCCCGAAACGCCTCGGGTACCGCCATCCTCCGCTCTAACCAGTGTTTGTAAAAAGCCGTCATAAACACCTGGGTTTGAAAATCGGGCACTTGCCACAGCGACATGACGAGGTACTTCGCGCCCGCAATCTTGAAGGCGCGTTGCAAGCCGTATACCCCTTCGTTGCCCACCAGGTCTCCGAGGCCCGTTTCGCAGGCAGATAGCACCACGAGTTCGGTATTGGCGAGGTTCATCTGGCTGATTTCGTAGGCGGTGAGGATGCCGTCTTCCAGTCCGGGCTGTAAGGGTTTGCCTGTTTTCCAGGCGTGGTTGCCACCCGCCAAAACCAGGCCGGAGCGGATCATGGGGTTGTCAGATACTTTGAAGGTTCTTTCACCAATGGCCTGCCCTTCATTCGGCTTCGACTCTTTTGGATCGGGAAAGAAAAAGCCGTGGGTGGCTAGGTGCAGGATGCGGGGGGAGGGGCTGCCTTCGCCGAGGGCTTTGAAGGATTCTTCGGTAGCTTCGGTGCCTTCTTTCAGGATAGGGGTAATGTCTTTGCTTTTCATAATATTGGCGGCGGCGCTGATTTCCACTTTGGTCCAGAGGAGGTTCCCCCAGTTTTCGCCGCGTAGGGTGGAGTCGTTTTGAGTGAAATCGGGGCCGCGTTTGCTCTCCAAATCCTCGGATTTTGTAGTCGGGTTGGCTGCTACTGCGGGCGTGGCGTTGTATTGGATGCCGCCGTAGAGTTGGGCAGTAGCGTTTGAGGCGGCAGCGGGAACTGTTGGTATGACCAATTGTCGGGTGCTCCCCAGGGTAGTCAGTTGGAATTTTTCGGTAATTGTTTTGCCGTCGGGCGTGGGAATGGCACCCAGGTTGAGTCGGTGCAGTAAGCCAGAAGGCGAACAGTATATGGTCGTTCCTTGCGGCAAGGCTGATGCGATGGGTTTCCAGATCAAATCGTAGAGTTGGTCGCCTTTTTTGCCTGCGTCGTAAAGATCGTTGTAAAAAATGGGTTGGGGGCTGCCCTCGGTTTTGAGGAGGGCGGTGAGTTGTTTTTCTTTAAAAAGGGGGATGAATTTTGGCGCGTCGATGCCTGGCAATAGAAGGAGGGCGGCGTATACGGTGCTGTCTGCAGGCCCGGCATTGTAATGCATGTATTCCAAGGCAGCCTCGTTGGGGCGCAGTTTTTTTTGCACTTCCTGCCAGTGGGGATTATGTCGAACGCCAGCAAATGCGCTAAGACGCCGGATCAGTTCTTTTTCGAGATTTTGAGTCTCTGCTTCTGTTTCAGCAACCCGTTTGCGTTCAGCCAATGGCTTGGCATATTGCGCGGCAAGGTAGCGCTGGCTATTTTGCCATCGAATGAAGTTTTTTTGGGTCAGACTATCCGCTCGTTTGCTCTCGGTAGCAAGGCGACGGATGTTTTCTAGCAATAAACCATTGATAAGCAGGTTGTTGTCGTAGGCAATCGCACAATGCTGGGGAGTGGGATACTGTTGGGCAAAACCATAAAACGCATCAACCCCCCCCTTAAAATTTTTTAGATAAGCCAGCATCTGTTGCTCGGACATATAAGTAAGCGATTTTTCGATTTGTTGACGCATCAATTGGTTGTAAATCTGCCAATATTCGGTGGCATCGGCTTGTTGTCCGATTTTTTCATACAATCGAGCTAGTCCTTCTATGGGGAATAAGTATTTGGAATGCTGTTTGCCGGCCACTTTTTCATGTAATTGTAACATCTCAAGATAGTATTGCTCAGCCCGCTCGTATTGAGCCGACATATAGTAGGTTTTGGCTAGGCCGCCCAAAGACTCACCATAGATGAGGTTTTCTTTCCCGAGAATCCGTTCTAAAATACGCGCCGATTCCAGCAAATACTTTTCCGCTTCGGCATACACACCACGGCTATAAAAGGTATTGCCTAATGACAAACAAGATTTCGCGTAAAGAAGGGTTTCGGTGCCCATACGTTGCTTTTCAATGGACATCACCTCACTCCAAACTTGTTCTGCAGCTTCGAAGCGCTGCTGTTTGTTGTACAAAATGCCCATATTTAGCCGCAGGGATAAATAGTCAAAGTTTTCTTTGTCTGCGGCTGCGAAAAATGTAGAAGCTTCCTGATACAAACTTTCTGATTTTTTGAATTCACCCATCTCTAAGTATAAACTCGCCAAATTCTTAGTGGTGGTGAAATAGGCAAAAGTATTCTTACCATTGGGCAAATTGGCGGAAATATCCCTTGCTGAGGCCATTAGTTGCTCCCCTTTTTCAAAGTCGTCCAGTACAGTGATAAAAAAAATAGCGGTGCTTTCTAAAGCTGCGGCATACTGCACATTATCTCGTCCGAATGCAGCTTCTATAATGTTCAACGCTTCTTGATACAAGGGTTCCACCTGCTCAAAATCACCGGTTTGGCTGTAATTATTTCCGAGTAACAACAGGGTGTTCGCGTAATCGGGATGCCCCTTCCCCACTGTTTTTACTTTGATGTTTCGGCTTTCCGTTAATCTGTCTATCGCATCCTGGAACCGGAACTGACTAGTGTGAATTCTGGCTAAGTTATCCAAAGCGAGTGTATAATCAGCATTCTCTTTACCTTTTATGCCTTCGATGGAGGTTAAAGATTCCAGCATAATAGCCTCAGCTTTAGCCAGGTTGCCAATAAAGGAATAAAAATTGCCCAATGCCACCAACACCCTGCTGTATTCTACTTGCTTGCGTCGGTTTGTTTTTTCTAAAAATGCTTTTGCCCGCGTCAGATATGATTCGCACAAACTGTCGTTGCTTCGGTAATACACAAAGGCCCCTAATCCATAAAGCACCCTAAAATAGTCGGGATGCATCTCCCCCAATGCACGCTTATGGATACCCTCGGCCTCCAGAAACCATTTTTCGGCACCATTCAAATCATTTTTAGCGATCAAAATAGCTCCCCGGCGAATCAAACAATCGGCAGATTGTCTCGATTCGCGACCAGTTTTTTCTACGATGAAAGACTGAATCTGATCTATCATCAACAAAGCACGATCAAACTCGCGATTGGATTGTAAGGTAGATACTACTTGCAAAAGGCTATCCACCCGTCGCAGGGTCACTGAATCCACCGTTTGCGCACTCAACAAACCCGTGACTAGGCACAAGGCCAACAATAAGTAGTTTCTCATAGCAAAAGTGATTAATAGGGTGGGGTGAATTATTGCAACAACTTCAGCGCTTTTCGAGCTTGCCTGCGGTAAGGATGTCCCGCGTTGGCCGCTATCACATTGAACAGCGCAATTGCTTCCGATCGTTTGTCAGCTAGTAACAATGCCAGACCCCGGTACCAGGTCAACTGAGGTATCCATGCGGGATCAGGAAAACGCATTCGAGAGAAATAGAACAGCGCCTCTTGACCTTCACCCATTTCGAGCAGGCAATAAGCCTTGAGGTACAAAAGGGTGTCGTTCGCCATGGGTGAAGCGGCTACTGGGCTTGCGGTGGGGTCTTTTTCCAGCAGCTTTTGATTCTCACGTGCTATTCTACGGCTTAAAGAATCGGCTTGTATCTGTTCAATTTGCTCCAAGTCCAGGTAGGCCGCGCTAAAATTGCGTTGTTGTAGCAATTGGTCGGCACTGCGATAAGTGGCGTCGATTTTCAACCCGAATGGCGGATAATCCACGTACCACAACTGATCGAGCAGGGCTTTAAGGGCCGCATTGGCTTCGCCCTGGCCGCGTGCAGCAACCAAGTCGGGAGCAGCATGAAGTGGCTCAGGAATGACTTCGTCTTGTACTGCAAAAGTGGGGAAAATAGGCACAGGTAGCTCCGGAACTTCTTCCTTCGGTTTGATTTGGGCAATAGGTGGCTTCTCCCGCGGTTTTTCTAATTTATCATGCTCAGGAGCTTGTTCTTTGCTTGGTGCAGGTGCGCTGGGCGCTTGCTTTTCAATTGGCGGCACACTTGATGTAGCCTCATTTTTACTAAAAAACCAATAGGCCACGGCGGCCAAAAAAGCCAGCGCAGCCAGGGTGAACAGCAGCCTTCTCCAAAGCGTTCGTCGGTGCTGGACAGCCTGTTCAGCAGCCACTTCGCGCAACTTGGCTTCCAGCCTCAAACCCGCCAAGCCCTCCATGACTTGTGCGGCTGCGCGGCGTTCGTCGTCTTCAGCGTTGTTACTCAGGTATTGTTCGTAATCTTCCATTGTCGCGCTATTTGGATCAATTTTTTCATACAATCGCTGCGTTTTATTTTCAGCGAATCGGTAGTGGTATAGCGGGTCCAGCCTTGGCGCACCACTTCTTCATCGGGGTAACCCTCGATGTGGTGGAGCCGGATGACTGATGTACAAGGTTCGCCCATTTGCCCCAAAAATTGCCGCACCAGTTCGGCGGATTCGCGTTGCCGGTTGCTGGCCTCTATGTCGGGGTCGTGCAAATCGTGGTGGCCTTCGATCGATTCATAGCTTGTTTGGCGTTTTCTGGTCATCGACAAGGCCACCCGCTTCATGATTTCGACGAGGTAACTAGAGGGGGCATGACCTTGAAATTGGTACGAGCCATCCTCAATTTTTCGCAAAAAGATGAGCGAACTTTGGTTGAGCAATTCGTCGACACTTTCTGGAGCCAACTTGTATTGCTCAACCAATTTCTTCGCCGAAGGCATTGCCTTGTTTTGCACGCAACGTATCGCCGAGTTGTTCAAACTTTTCAGGGCTTGAAACAATCGCTCATTGTTTTCAAATTGTCGACAAGGGTTTGAAGGTGTCAGCCACTCGGTAATGCGCATCGAACTCAAGCTTATATTGTATTGATCAGCTTAAAGGTAAGTGTTTTTTGAAAAAAAGATTGGAAGATGGTATTTAAGAAAATACACAATGAGGGCGAGCCTCACAAGGTTAGATTTCGGGGATTGTCCGCGATCAGGCCACAGCATACCCGGTATACGGCCTTAAATGTGGTGCATGAAAAGCCAATACAATGTCTGATTTAGACACACCTTTCTCCTCCAAATCCCCCACAATATCATAGTCCGAGGCATTTACTTGAACCCAGATTTTTCCGTCATGGGCGATAGAAAAGAAAAAAACAGTGAAACTGATTCGACGTTTATTGCGCCAGCCCATTTTTTTAATCTCATAGTTGTCGTGTTCTTCATCAAAAACAGGCACAATTTGAACACCGTCATCAGGGTTCTTTTTGCGGCGCTCAAGATATTCGTGCAGGACTTCTAGAAGAATTTGTCGATTTGTCAATGTCTTATCCATTGCACGATGGTTTTATCGGTTATTGAAAATACCAAAAGGTTAATCTTGTCCTCATTCAAACGTTTTTGAGGGAAGGGAAGTTTGAAGAAGGATTCGTAAATATCTTCCGAAATTGCCAAAAAGATAATCCTCTCAGGTTCAATGTCATCAAGTGCACTTTTGTAATTCCGATATTGGCCAACAGCTTGATGGAATTCATAGCCAGCTGATTTTCCGACGAAACTTTTAACCTCAACAGCGATTTTTTCTACTCCTTTTTGTGCGGCAATAATTTTTTCAGCACCCAAGTCAATTTCGTAATCAGGACTACCCATTTCCAATTCATAGGGATCATGGGTAATTACCCAACTTTCTTTAATCAGGGCATCCCTTACATTTGAATGAAAAATATCACGCGCCATTTTTAGAAATTCTGATCTAAAGTTATCGATTATTGTTTAATCCCGCAACATCTTTACAATTTCGGCACCTGACTCAATTCCACCCCCAGCACATGTTTGCTGATCACATTCAAATCCGAAGCCTTTCCTTCAAAATGAAAGGTCTGCTGCACATGCCGATAGGCGCCACCTTTTTTGAGCACCAGGGCTGGAGAAGAAGTTTCCAGCTCATAAAAAGCGCCCATTTGTTCCCCTTTGTCGTTTGGGCCATCGTTGTAGGTGTTCACCACGTCGCCACGGTAGGGGTAGCGCTGGATTTCCCACATGGAATTGACATACGCAGTATCTCCAGCATAGCTGAAACGCAGGATGGTTAAAGTGCCTTTTTCGGCGTCGTAACTGCCTGCGAGGGGTTTAACTATGGCGGGCGGGATGCCAATTTTGCCCCGCGATTTGGCGTCGCCCTTGAAGAAGAGCACACTGTCTTTTTTGATCAAACGATCGGCAGCGATTTTGCCAAAATAAGCGTCGTTGACCTGGGGGCTGCCGCCCGCTTTGTAGGGCAAAATGACCACTTGTGCGGGGCTGGCTTTCAACATGCCCAATAGCCAGATGGAAAGCACCCCTTTGGACTTGTCCCAATCTTCCTGGCCGGTATTGCTCAACTGATTGTCACTTTCATAGCCTACCCATTTTACGGCGTTGAGCGGAACCTGCAAGAGGTCACTGGCTTCTTTTTCGCTCAACAAACGGATGCGGCGTTCCACCTTGAGGTCGAAGCGGGTACCCGCGTAGTTTTCGAGGCTGAAACTTTTGGCAAAAAGTGCTTGCGTTTTATCCTTTTGCACGGCGGGAAAAGTCATGGTATCGATGGCTCCGGGTGTTTGCCAGTGGGGAAGGTCAAAAGGGTCACCTTTTTTGAAATACAGGGCGTACTGACCACCCTCCGGTCCCAGCCAAAAACGTTCTTCGCCGCCAAAGGCATTGATGTGGGGTTGGTATTCACCTTTGGCGATCAAATCGTGGTTGATCCAGCCGTAGCTGCTGCCTTCCATTCCGGCGGCGGTGCTGGTCATCACGCGGCCCTGGTAGGCTTCGGCGAGCAGGACTTTGCGGTCGCCGGCTTCGAGCAGGATGATAGGGGTGTGGGCTTTGAGTTGGGTGTAATCGTAGGCGAAGGTGCTGGTGTCGGTGGTGGATTCGGTGGTGTTGGTTTGATTTTGGCAAGCCTGGAAAAGGCCAAGGGCCAATACGAAAGGAAGTAATCTGCGCATAGGTGTTTTGTTGGTGAGCTGATGTATTTTCAAATGTAGACAATTTTTGAGAAATTGGAGCTAGAGGTTATCTTAAAACGGCCGACCCCTAAAGTGCCTACGATTAGGACACAATTTTGCATCATGTGCAAAATTGTGCATGAGTTTCCCAACCCCCGACCCCTGTGAGGCAGGGGCGATTGGTTCTGTTTTTCGAAACACAAGAGATGTATTTTGGCTAACGCCAAAATGTTTATTCACCACGACGACACGACGAACACGACGTTTTGCTCCGCACCACACGCCGCTTGCGGCG
>JAIYAV010000278.1 GCA_027488855.1 Saprospiraceae bacterium | reverse complement strand
TAAAAATCAATGGCGATATGGAGGCTTTCATGGAATTTAGGATTAATGCTGAGCAAAAATTAGCAAATGCAAGGGCTGCTTAGTCCTATATCTGCCCCAATTTTGTCATGCACTCAAATCAAATCAGGATAATTTTTCCAGGATACAAATCTATCTGGCTAAAAAGGGATGTATATCATGTCGCTACAACTAAGCCATCCTCACTTCCCCCCTCCCTGCACAAATTCAGCTCTCGCCTCCCCATCATTTTTTATCCCCCTCACCCTGCAATAATGGCTCAGCAAATCAATATCCACCACCACATCAGCAACGCGAGCCCCAGCCATAACACAGTTTATTTTTAACTGTAAAAATTTTTCATGCCATTCTTCCCAGGTTTCAGGCATCTTGTCCCGGTCGTCGATTGATGCTAAAAAACGGTCCCAATCTTCTTTCCGATAGTAGGCGAAATTTAGAATGGTTATCATAGTGTTTTTTTAGGGTTAAAAATAGTAAACCTGGGCTAAGATAAGTCATTGAAATTGCGCTAAAACCTAAGCACCTTAGTAGTATGGCCGTGCACGGTATAAAACAAAACACTTATCATTCCCAACAACTCAAAACCCGCACCTCATAAGGCCGCAGCACATCTACCCGCCCTTCCTCAGCATAATTACCCATCAGCAGTTCAGCTTTTTCACCTGAATCAAGTGTAGGAAAAGGCTGAATTTCCCCACAAAAATTAGCCACAATCATCAAACTAAAACCTTCCAAAGAACGGCGGAAAGCCCACAAATAGGGATCATCAGGCAAGAGGTCTTCATAATTTCCATACACCAAAACCGGGTTCTCTTTTCTAAGCTGGATCAAAGAACGGTAGTAGTGATAGATGGAGTTGGGGTCGTTTTGAGCCTGCGCTGCATTGATGTAGCTATAATTTGGATTCAGCTTCAGCCAGCTTTTTTCCCCTGCTGTAAAACCAGCATTTTCGGCGTCAGTCCACTGCATGGGCGTTCTGGCATGGTCGCGAGCAATTTGATTGCATGCTTTTATAAAGGTTGATGCATCTTTTTTTTGCCCCAAAACCAATGATTGGTAAGCATTTTTAACTTGAATGTCGTCGTATTCCTCTATGTTTTCAAAAGGGCAGTTCGTCATCCCCAATTCATCTCCCTGATAAATCGAGGGTGTACCTCTCAAGGTAAATAGCAAAGTCGCCAACAGTTTAGCAGACTCGATGCGATAAGCACCTACATCACCAAAACGGGACAAAACGCGCGGGTTGTCGTGATTGCCCCAATAAATGTTTTGCCAGCCATCGTCGCCAAGGGCAGTGTCCCATTTTGAAAAAATAGCCTTTAGTTGGACCACATTAAATTCAGGCGCAGGTGTGATGAAGTTCTCTTCTTCGCGAGGTACCGCGTGGTCAAAATGGTAAATCATTTGTAATTCGCGCCGGTTTTTGCCTACATACAAATTAGCCTGTCCGGCATTTACCCCAAAACCTTCGCCCACGGTTAAACAATCGTAGCGACTCAATACTTCGGCATTCATTTCCTGCAAGTAGTCATGGATTTTCGGGCCATTTGCATAATAGGTCAAATCGTTTTTACGCCCTTCGGGAAAGTCGGCAAAGGTGGTGTCTTTCGACAAAAACGGAATAACATCCATTCTGAAACCATCCACCCCTTTATCAAGCCAAAAACGCATCATTTTGTAGATTTCCTGCCGCAAAGCAGGGTTTTCCCAATTCAAATCGGGTTGTTTCGCTACAAAAAGATGCAAATAATATTGATTGGTTAGGGGATCAAGGGTCCAGGCAGAACCACTGAAAAAGGAGATCCAGTCATTGGGTTTGTCCCGCCAAATGTAATAATCGCGGTAAGGGTTATCCTTCGATTTTCGGGCTTCTTTAAACCAACGATGCTCATCAGAACTGTGGTTGACTACCAGATCCAGAATGAGTTTCATGCCCAATTCATGTACCTCATGGAGTAAATTATCAAAATCGGCCATCGTGCCGAACTCATCCATAATGTCTTCATAATCAGAAACGTCATAGCCGTTGTCTGCATTTGGTGATTTGAAACAAGGTGACAACCACAGTACATCCACCCCCAATGCTTTGAGGTAAGGTAATTTTGTAATAATGCCGTTTAAATCGCCAATACCGTCGCCATTCCCGTCTTTGAAGCTACGCGGATAAACCTGGTAAATAATCGCTTCTTTCCACCATTCACGTTGGATTGTGTTTAATGTTGCGCTATTCTTTTCCATTGAATTATACTTTGATTTTAGGCCACATGGTATTTCTTGGGGGGTTAAAAATAATAAACCATAGCTAACATAAGTCATTGAATTTACACTAAAAACCAAGCAACTTATCAAAAATGGACAAAGCCATTTTTTGACAGTACCATGAAAACACTATTCAGCTTTGCTCGAACCAGAGGTGTAGCCTTTTTTCTAAGTTCTTTGGTGTTGCTCATCTCACAATAAGGCACTTTTCAGTTTTCGCAGCTCCATTTTTAAAGGTAATTTCAATCAAATACAAACCGGGATTTTGCAGCAAAATACCGGAGCGGAGGACATCGCCAGACAAGGGGATTTTTCCTCCAACCTGATTGTAAACAGCAATGGACTGGATCTCTTGGGCATCTTGCTTGAGGTAAACCAAGCCATTGGATGGATTGGGGTAAATGATGGTTTGGGATGAAGAAATTTCATTCAGCGATGTACTCAGACAGTTGGGGCTCGTTTTATTCACTGGCGCATTTTCCAGTGTAGTCAGCACCATTCCACTATTCGCTGGCACGATCACCTGGTATCCATCGGAAAGCCGGGTAGTGAAACCGCTTACTTTGGGAAGTGCCAGGCTTATTCCATCTCCCTGCTGATTCTCGGAATAAGTATAACTGTCGAATGTCGCCAATCCACAATACTCCGGCAATTTGATGATTATACATTTTGAGTGCCGGGTTTTGTTGACCAATGCAAACGAAAAATGAGCTGAATTGCTGTCCGCAAGCATGATTTTTGCCCCTAATATGCGTACCTCGTCATCGGGTTGTGACATCATCAGGATTTCGGTGTTACCCGCTGGAAAATACCGGCTGAGTAAAGACCAGGTATAATACCAGGGTCGAAGCTTCATGCCTCCATTGTCCCCCGCGACGTTCCACATACCGGGGTCTTTGCCGGCACCATAGCCATCTAAGGCCCACATGAGTACGGCACTGTTTCCCGCTCTTGCGGCCTGGATACCATAGTCTAGGGCATTTAGGCCATACGAGTACCTGGTGGGATTGTAAGGGTTGCCTACTTTGTTGAAGAAGTACCAATAATCTACCCCATTGCCCGAGGCACGGTCGGGAGCGGCTTCACTCAGAAAAATGGGTTTTGTAGCATCTATGGCCCGAACCTTGGCAACGTAGTCACCAAGATAGGTTTCTAATCCTCCGCCCAAGAGCATTTGGGTACCTGCGTTCAAATAGTGGTGGTACTCGTAAGCGCTAAGTTCTAAAGGGTTGTAGCGGGCAGCATATTGCGTCCAATCATCCCAGGAGTCGGCCCCTACGAGCAATTGGGTTGGCAAGCGCTCTGCGATCAGTTTTTTGTGCAGATTTTTGATCATCAAAGACCAGGCATCAAAGGAAAAATAGGCCAATGGTTCATTGAGCGGGGCGTAATATTTTATGTTTTTTAAGCCCTTGGTTTTTAGCAAATGTTCAATTAAATCGGCCTGAAGGGTAGCAAATTTGTCCGATGTGATGAATGCATCATTGTTTTCAATGCTTGGACTTGACAATAGCGCTGGGTTCCAAATCCCCGTCATCACCGCAATGCCTTCCGATTCATAGAATTGTAGCATCCTGATGGCTTCTTGCATGGAGGTAGATTCCCAGGTATAGTCGCCTGCCTTTCCAAATGGATTGAACCAGTCTCGGTAAAAAACGATCCTTACCAATCCTGGGCGCATGTGTTTGATGCGGCTCGTGGTGCTGTTCCAAAGCGTAGGGTCCCAGGTCGTAAATCCTTGCTTGTTGCGCATGACCGCCTCCTGATTCCAGCCAAACCCCAGCCAATTCACATTGCTCACTTTGCCACTTGGGCTACTGGTAAAGAAGTCGTTGGGCAAACATCCTTCCCGACAATCCTTGTCAACGAAGACGCTCACGGCAGCGGTACTCCTACACCCGCTATCCTTAAAAGTGGCGGTTACGGTATAGGTAGTACTCGACGTAGGTTGAGCCACAATTCCGTAAGCGTTTTCGCCCGTACTCCACAAAAAATCTACATCCTGATGATCCACTTTGGCAGTTAGGTCAATTTCTGCACTAGGACAAATCCACAAATCTGGCCTCAACTTCACGGTATAATTGGGAATGACCTTCCAGACTTCATTTTGCACCCATCTCCAATCGCAAGTGCCAGTTTTTACTTGTGCGACATATTTTGTGGTCGTGGTAAGATTGGGTGGGGGCGTATAACTCAGGCTCGTGGCTCCCGCAATTGCCTCAAAAGGATTCATTTGTTTGGTAAGCGGGTTATAGGTCGATTTCAACCAGCGGTATTCTATCGGGCTGTTGCAGGTCGTAGAGGGCAGAACTGAAAAAGTGATTGTGGTGGGAGTGTTATTTGGCGTGCATAAATTTGTTTCGGTGGTACTGGTATTTAGGTTTCCAGCAGTTAGGGCATCGCAGCACAAAAAGTGCTCTTTGTCTCCGGTTGCCCAGGTATGACTCGAATCTATTCCATTGTTTTCCAGCGACCTAGCTACGGCATCGCAAGCAAGTACCATAAATACCCCAAAGAGGTACGGGAGAATAAAAGTGGGCTTCATGATGGCTTGGTTGAATAAAATGGCCAAATATTGAATGCTCATTTGTAACGAGTATAGCACCTTTTCTCGAATCACTCCTCCAGAAAATGCTGTAAGCCAAAGTCCATCAACCATAAAACGTATAAAACCGTCGCGATACCAGCTCAAAATAACTGTCAATGGTCAATGACTTCGCATCAATTTCCACGTTTTCGAGCGGTTCCAACCTGCGGTCATCTTCCCAAACGACGTACATCTCAAGTGGCGTTTCACGGCAGTAGTTTTTAATAAAATCGATGAAGGCCAGCGGTGATTCATCTGCATAATAATCAATGATGGTTTCTTCCGGCGTAGTCATGATGCTGTAGCTGCGTTTCAAGCCACAGCCACAACCAGTATCCGAACCAACACTGTACAGATGTTTTCCTTTAAAAAAAGGCCGGTACAGCCTACTCTCATCTTCTTCCTCCAACATTTCTTCAAAGTGAAGCGCCGGAGGAGCTGAGCCATCTTCAGGCCAAGCCGTTGAAAAGGTTACCCCAGTTAAGGCTTGGGGGGTAGCGATGTAAACACTCCAACACATGGCTTAGCAGTTTTAATTCATCAATTGCAACATTCCGGTAAATTGCTGCAAAAACATTTACCAGTCAAATTTCTTAAAGTCTTTATATTTTTGGAGGCCAATAAGTAGTGGGGCAAACATGAATCATCACTAATTTTGCAAGTATCACAAAGCGACATTTTGTTAGCACAAAGAACCCAAAGGCAGCACAAAGGACACAAGGGTGAGACGTTGACGAGGCTTTATATCCAAAATAAGATAAAGTCCAGATGTATTACTTTTTCAAAATCGCGTCTTTGTGTCCTTTGTGCTGCCTTTGGGTTCTTTGTGCTCATTTTTTCTTTGTGATACTTGTAAATTCGGGATGACTCATGTTTTTATCGCCCCTAATTGATTTTAGACATTTTTTAATTCACCCGACATCATGAAAATCAAACTCTTACTCCTTTGCACACTGATTGGTGCCACCAGTACACTTTGGAGTCAAAACACCTATCGACTACAGGGCAAAGTCGCCAACACCCAAAATGCGCCGCTCGATCTGGTTGCCATTTCCCTGTTGAGTTCAGCTGATTCCAGCATCGTCAAATCGGTCTATTCCGATGAAGACGGTAGTTTTGTATTTTCGGGTGTTGCCACAGGCACATATTTCCTCAAAGCTTATCTCCTGGGTTATGCCGAATACCAGGGGAAAAAACTGGTGGTAGAGGGCGAGGCTACTACCCTCCTGCTTCCCGCCATTCAATTGCAAGAAAGCATCAAGCAACTCCAGGAGGTGACCGTCGCGGCCAAAACACCTTACATAGAGCGCAAAATCGACCGCACGATTGTCAACGTAGATGCCTTGCTGGCCAATGCGGGCAGCAACGCCCTCGAAGCGCTGGAACGTGCACCCGGCATTGCAGTGGACCAGAATGGGGTGATCACCCTCAAAGGCCGCGCCGGAGTGGCCGTGTTCATCGACGACAAACCAACTTACCTGTCGGGAGCAGAGCTGGAAAACTACCTCAAGTCCTTGCCCGCAGGTACGGTCAAACAAATTGAAATAATGCCCAATCCGCCCGCCAAATACGAAGCAGCGGGCAATGCGGGGGTGATCAATATTGTGCTGAAAAAAAATCGGGCTCCGGGTTTCAATGGCAATACCAACCTCAGTATGCAACGCGGACGTTATTCGCGCAGCAACAACAGTTTGAACCTCAATTTTAACCAAAAAAAGATCAGCCTTTCGGCCAATATTAACGGTGGTTTTCGCAACTCCTTCCAGGATCTGAACATCAACCGTTTTTACAAAAACCCCGATGAGACGCCCAGTTCTTCTTTTGCCCAAAATTCCTTCATCGTCAAAACCGGGCAATCGGCCAATGCCAAACTCGGTCTGGATTATTACCTTTCGGATCGCACGACCATCGGCCTGTCTGCCAAGGGTTTGTTCAGCCCCTCGGGCTCCAATACCGACAACAATGCCCAGGTAGCAGGTGCCGACCGCAAGCTGCTGCAATTCGTCGATGCCCTGAACCTAGACGATGGCAAATTCAACAACGGGACCTTCAATGCCTACTTGAAGCGGCAATTGGATTCCCTGGGCAGCAGCCTTACCGTCGATGCCGACTACGTGGTCTATGCCTCCGATCGCGACCAGGTCTTCAACAATTTTATCCTCAATCCCAGCCGGGTCTTGCTCTACCAGGATCGCATCAATGGCCAGTTGCCTTCCGACATCAGCATTTATGCCGCAAAAGCGGATTATCTCAAACCTCTGGGCAAGGATGCCAAATTTGAAGCAGGATTCAAATCGGCCTTCACCAAAACGGACAATGAAGCAGCCTACACCAACACCATCGACGGCGTCACTTCCCTCAACTACGACCTGAGCAATCGTTTTTTGTACGACGAATGGATTCACGCCGCTTATGCCAATTACTCCCGCAGCATCGGTCGCTGGGGCATCCAGGCCGGACTTCGGGCCGAAACCACCAGTCTGACGGGCAATCAGTTGGGCAACCCCGAGCGGCCTGCCAGTAGTTTCAAACGCAGCTATACCAATCTTTTCCCCACCTTTTACGCGACCTGGAATGCCGATTCGCTGGGACATCACGTGTTTGCTTTCTCCTTTGGTCGGCGCATTGACCGGCCTTATTTTCAGGATTTGAACCCATTTGTGAGCCCACTGGATAAGTTCACTTTTTATGCTGGAAACCCAAATTTATTGCCCACCTACGCCAATAATTACTCCATCTCCCATTCGTATAAAGGAGTCCTCAACACCACCCTGAGCTACTCCAAAACCATCGACGGCATCAACGAAACCCTGGAAATTGTGGATGGCATTTATTACAGCCGGCCGGGCAACATCGCCACCAACCAAAGCTTCAACCTCGCCATGGATGCGGCGATTCCGGTCACGTCCTGGTACAACATCAACAGCAATGCCGAGTTGGGGCACCTGATTTTTGAGAGTAAATTGTACACCGAACAACTCAACTCAAGTGGAACCTACTTTCACGTGGTGGCCAACAACAGCTTTCAGTTGGGCAAAGGCTGGAGCGCCGATCTGCGCGGGGAATACATGAGCGACATTGTGTATGCGCAGTTGCTGATCAAAAGTTGGGGAACCTTGAATTGTGCCTTCCAGAAAAAACTGCTCAAAGACGCAGCAAGCCTCAAACTGAGCATCAGCGACATCCTGTACACCCGCCGCGCGAGTGGCATCATCAACAACCTGCGACTGACCGACGCTGATTGGAACAGTACCCTCGATACGCGCTCCATAACACTGGCCTTTTCGTACCGTTTTGGCAAAGCCACCAACAATAGGCCAAAACACTCGGGGTCGGGCTCGGAAAGTGAGCAGCAGCGGGTGAAGAATTCGTAATTTTTAATTGCTAAGGTTTCGTGTTCAAAGTGTGAAATCAACCAATCACCCTTACATACTGTTAATACTGAATAAGTTAATTCACCACAATGCAGTGAGTTTTATCATTTCATGCTTACTGCATTGTGTGTATTTTCATTGCAATAAGTGAACCACACAGAACTTAAACAAACCAGATGGAATTCATTGATTACTACCAAGTGCTGGGCGTCCCCAAAACCGCCTCAGATGCCGACATCAAAAGCGCTTACCGCAAAATGGCCAGAAAATACCATCCGGACTTGAATCCCAACAACAAAGAATCAGAAAGAAAATTCAAGGAAGCCAACGAAGCCAATGAAGTACTGAGCGATCCCGAAAAAAGGAAAAAATACGATACCTACGGAAAAGACTGGGAACATGCCGATGAGATAGAAAAGTCAAGACAACAACAACGCCAGCAATCCCAGCGGCAATCTGGCAGGCAACAAAGCGGGGAAGATTTCGCAGGTGGCGATTTCTCCGATTTTTTTGAATCGATGTTTGGAGGTGAAGCCAGGGGGAGAAGCGGCAATCGGCAAACCAAATTCAGAGGGCAAGACCTGCACGCGGAACTGCAGCTCGATTTAACCGATGTGTACCAAAGCCACCAGCGGACTTTAACGGTCAATGGCAAAAACATTCGCCTGACCATCCCGGCCGGGGTTGAAAATGAACAAACCATCAAAATAGCCGGGCATGGTACTCCAGGTGCAAATGGTGGCCCCAATGGAGATTTGTACCTCACTTTTTCGATTGCAGATCATCCGAAATTCAAAAGAGAGGGCAGTAATTTGTATACCACCGTAGAGCTCGATTTGTATACCGCCCTGTTGGGAGGAGAAACCACCATCGACACCCTGGATGGCAAAGTGAAATTAAAGGTAGCCCCAGAAACCCAACCTGGCACCAAAGTCAAATTAAAAGGCAAAGGCTTCCCGGTTTACAAACAGGCCAATACCTTCGGGGATTTGTACCTCACCTATCAAGTCGTATTGCCGACTAAACTTACTGATTCAGAAAAAGCATTATTTAGTGAATTGGCCAAAATGAGAAGCAATGGAAACTAACAATATGATCCAGCTTGCGCAATTCTGCGCCATCCACAACATAGACGCCTCCTTCATCCTTGCCTTGCAGGAATATGAGTTGGTGGAAATCGTGGTCATCGAAGAAACCCATTATCTGCTGGAAGCGCAATTGCCCGAAGTAGAAAAAATGCTCCGTTTGCACTACGAGCTTGAAATCAATTTAGAGGGCATTGACGCCATTGCGACACTACTGAAACAGATCGCGGTACTGGAACAAAAACTCATTGTGACCAAAAATAAATTGCGGGTATTTGAACCTGCATGAGCTGGGTGTATTCCTGTTTTAAAAATGATAAGATGAATGGTAGCGGTGTATCAGAGTTTGCGCCAAGAATTGTTTACATTTACCATCGGCCGCATCAGTCTTTATATTACCTAGGCGCAAACACACACAGTTAAAAAAACTACTGGATGAAATTGAAAATTACTTGCCAACTGGATTACCAAACCTACCAAAACGTACCCTTAATTTTCCTTTTAAAGCTGCGACCTGATTTTAACCAAACCATTCTTAACGAGGAGTTTATCGTAGAACCAGCAGTGCCGGTGACGGAATACCTGGACCATTATGGAAATTACTGCCAACGTATGACTTCCCCCATGGGTCAATTTTCGATCAAAACCAGTGCATTGGTAGAGACGGCAGCAACCATTGAAGTCGATTCCAGTGCAAATTTTGTGTTGATTCAGGATGTGCCCGACGATGTTCTCCTCTATTTGTTGCCAAGTCGGTATTGTGAGTCAGACAAACTGCTCGCTAAAGCATCCGAAATCATCTACTATTTGTCCACGGGTTACGAGATGGTGGAATCCATCCGACAATGGGTTAGGAACAACATCAAATACGAATACAACCATAGTACCCCCTCCACTTCAGCAATGGATACCCTGTACAGCCAAGTCGGGGTTTGTAGAGATTTATCCCACTTGGCCATCGCCCTTTGCCGCAGCATCAACATCCCTGCCCGCTTTGTGGTGGGGTATTTGCACAATTTGGATCCGATGGATTTACACGCCTGGTTTGAGGCCTACGTGGGTGGAAAATGGTACACTTTTGATGCTACCCAAGAAATTACTACTGGCGGACGGGCCGTTTTGGCATACGGCAGAGATGCAGCTGACGTGGCCACCACGACTTATTTTGGAGACCTGCAGCTGGATAGCATGTTTGTGGGCTTGGAACAAATTGAAGCTTAGCGTTAGGCGCTTTTACTACTGTTTCGGTGACAATACCAGGCCCAAAAAATAAATACAAACTGCACAGGCAACCTGATCAAGGCCGCTTGATGGCTTCCGACTGCGGGATCGCCCCTGAACACATCAATCACGTGCAAGGGCAAAAACAGTATCATCAGCAAAAGTATCCCCAGCGTAGCATAATGCCGGAAACGAGGAATCATAGCCCCAAGGCCAAGGCCAATTTCTACTACCCCTCCTGCGATGTTGAGTGCGCCATTCAGTGCGAATTCAGGAAAAAACCCGGCATACAACAAAGGATTTAGGAAGTGAGAAATACCTCCCAAAATCATGAGTAGTCCCAATAGAATGGTCAATACTAACTTGAAGATTTTCATTTCGTTGGTTTTAGGCGTCAGACCTGTTTATGCTCTTTGCTTCTCAAAGCTAAACAAATAAACGAACCATTACTCAACAAATAATGCTCCCGAGACATTTCCATTGCCATCAATGTCATCCTAAAACACCTTATCTTTGTTCCAAATCCAGCAAGCATGTCCGAATCACCCCTCGTCGACAAACAATTTTTAATCGAAAAAAGGGCCGCGCAAAGTGGCTTTGACATGAGCAACTGGACCTATGTGATCATTCCAGACATCCCTCCCGAATACAAAGCCCGTGGCGGCACCATCAGGGTGCGCGGGTTCATTGATTCCTACGAACTCAAGCAGTACAATCTGTTGCCCATGAAAGATCAGCGGATGTTTTTGCCACTGAATGCCGCCGTTCGTAAAAAAATTGGCAAAAAGGAAGGCGACCTCGTGCAGGTGGTTTTATTCTACGATCCTTCTCCGGTGGTTGTGCCAGACGAAATACTAGCTTGTCTATTGGATGCACCCCAAACCCATCAATTTTTTTCTTCTCTTTCGGAAAGCAATCAGAAATACTACATCGACTGGATTGAAGGTGCCAAAAAAATGGAAACCAAGGTGGAAAGGATTCAAAAGGCCATTGAACGTTTGGAAAATGGCTTGAAGTTTTACGATTGGGTCAATCAGGAATAAGGCAGCCAAAACCAGTTTTTAAACAATTTTGACGCACGTACCTCAAGACATGAAACAGATTACTTATCTTCTTTTGCTAATTCTCTCCTTGCACACAAGTTGCACTGGCCAGGCCCCGCTCTCTGGAAAAATCACCTTAGCCTCCACTGATCAGTGGGCCACTACCCTCTTTTTGATTCAGCCGCGCAGTTTGGATGAGGTGGCTACCAGCTTTTTGGGGCAGGTCATCGATTCGGCTCAGGTAAAACCCGACGGGAGTTTTGTTTTTGCAAAACTACCAGATAGCCCGGAGCCCATGCTGCTCGAACTCGCTGTACAAAAAAAAGGTGAACAGTTTGTCAACCGCTTGAACAACGATGAGCCCAGCAGCGACAATTATTGCCCAATCATTTGGAAAAATGGGCTCAAACTTAAAGTCAGCGCTTCGATGGCCCAATTCCAAAGCAGTTTTACCATCGAAAATCCCTCCCCTGAAAATGCCGCGCTGCTAAGGTTAAGAGATATTCGCCAAGCCGCTTTTCAGCAATTTATGTCCAAAAGCAAGGACGAGGAGCACGAAGAAGCAAAATTACTCGAAGCCGAAGCGGCAAAATTGAACTTTCAAAAACGCTTAATTGACTTTGCCCAACAAACCGATCAGCTGCTGCCCGCACTGTTGGCCATTCGTTGGGTGAGCACCAACCAGGATTACGAACGGATCCCCGAATTTCTTTTTTCCCAATGCCAAAAATGGCAAAGCAGCAATCCCAGTCATCCCTGGGTGGCTCAACTCTGCCAAAAAAGCAATCGGGAGCGTCTACCCGTGTTGATCGGAGATAAACTTCCCGATGCCCTCCTACCGATGCTGGCCGGAGATACACTTACCCTGGCTCAACTCATTGGCAAACGCCGTTTGACCTTATTGGATCTTTGGGCTTCCTGGTGTGCCCCCTGTCGGCGCGAAAACCGGGATTTTTTGGTGCCTTTGTGGGAAGATCACCATAAAACTGGCTTTGAGATCATCGGTTATGCCCTAGATGCCAGCGCTCAAGCTTGGGAAAAAGCGATTCAAGCGGATGGGGCCTACCGTTGGGTACACGCTTCCCACTTGCGGGGAGATGATGCCCCTTTGATGGAGGCGCTACGCATCCAGACGATCCCGGCTAATTTTTTGCTGGATGCGGATGGGAAGGTGATTGCCAAAAATTTGCATGGGGAGGAGTTGGCAAAATTTGTAGCAAAGTATCTGGGAGACTGAACCAGGCGCTCTCCATCCAT
>JAIYAV010000292.1 GCA_027488855.1 Saprospiraceae bacterium | reverse complement strand
CTTCTGAATTCACCGTAGACATGAATCTCCAGCCCAGTGAAATTCGCCCAATGCTGGCGGAATATGCAAAGGATCGTGCTGTTCAATTGGATGCAGCAGCCATTGCCGAACACTTGTTTCATTACACCTCTGGGTATCCGTTTTTGGTGAGTAAATTGTGCAAAGTTCTGGATGAGCAAATTTTGCCAGAAAAAAATGAACCAAGCTGGACCCTCGAAGATGTAGATATTGCGGTATCCATGGTGGTCAAAGAAACCAATACCAATTTTGATAGCTTGATCAAAAATCTGGAAAACAATCCTGCATTGTATGAATTGGTGTTCAAAAAACTGGTCGACGTAGAATACCAGGGACTTTCCATCCACGACCCTACGGTAAGTATGGGCTTGATGTACGGAATCCTCAAAAATGGACAAGGCATTAGCGTCCACAACCGCATTTACGAAGAGGTCATTTATGCATACATGAGCTCCAAGGCTACCGCTCAGGTGCGCTTGGGTGAATACAATGTGCCCAAAAATTTTAAACTGCCCGATCAGCGCCTGAATATGGAAGCTGTACTGCTGAAGTTTCAGGCTTTTATGCGGGAGCAAAACAGCGAAAAGGATCAAAACTTCCTGGAGCGCAACGCCCGCCTGGTGTTTTTGGCGTTCATCAAACCCATTATCAACGGCTCAGGGTATGATTTTAAAGAGCCACAAATCTCGGAGGAGCGCCGTTTGGACGTGGCCATTACCTACTTCCAACACAAATACATCGTAGAACTCAAAATCTGGCGCGGCCCCGAAGCGCACGCTGAGGGTTTGGAACAATTGGTCGATTACTTGGATCGACAGGCGCTACAAGAGGGATTTTTGTTGGTTTTTGATCAGTTGAAAAAGAAGGTCTGGACGAGTGGATGGGAAGAACTGAAGGGGAAAAGGGTGTTTGTGGTGCGGGTTTGAGGTCTTATTTTTAACCTTTTCTACCAAAGCTTGTTTATCCTCCAAAAAACCACCATCACCATGCCCGAACTCCCCGAAGTCAACACCTTCCAACGCTACTTCGACGCCAGTGCCCTGCATCAACGTATCCAACGCGTAGACGTACACGATGATAAAATCATTCGGAACATGGACGGCGCGCAGTTTGCCGAACGGCTGCAAGGGCGGACTTTTACAGGCTCCTACCGCAGGGGGAAATACCTCTTTGGGAGTTTGGACAACGGCCATCACGTGCTACTCCACTTTGGCATGACGGGCGACATCAAGTATTACGAAGACCCTCTGGATCGACCCAAATACGAACGTTTCGCCTTTGTGTTCGACAATGGTTTTCAGTTGGGCTTCGACGATCCGCGCAAGTTTGCCCGGATTTTGTACCTGGAAGATTTGCAAGCTTACATCAATTCATTGCCACTTGGCGAAGATGCCTTGCGCATTTCCGAAACCGATTTTTTGAACTTGATCAATGCCAAAAAAGGCCAACTCAAAGCCTTTTTGCTCAATCAACAATACCTAGCGGGCGTCGGCAATTTGTACGCCGATGAACTGTGCTACCAAACCCGGATTCACCCCGCAGCACGCATCGAAGAGCTATCCCAAGAGGAGAAAAAATTGCTTTTTCACACCCTGCAAAAAATCCTCAATTACGCAGTAGAGCGCCGTGCTTATTACAAAGACTACCCCGGAGATTGGCTCTGGCAATGGCGGGTAGAAGGTTTTGTACCCGCCGATGGCAAGGGCGTGGTGAAGAAGGGGACGATTGCGGGAAGAACGACGTATTTTTTAAGTGAAAAATGAAAAATGAAAAATGAAAAATGAAAAGTGAGCTGCCGCAGCGACTTGCACCTCGCTTCCACTTCGGCTTTGCTCGGCGACTGGGTCGCTGCGGCAGCTTATTTTTCACTTTTCACTTTTCACTTACAATTCAAACTTTATCCCCTGCGCCAGCGGCAACTGCGTACTATAATTGATCGTATTCGTCTGCCGACGCATGTAAGCTTTCCAGGAGTCGGAGCCACTTTCGCGACCGCCGCCCGTTTCTTTTTCCCCACCAAAAGCGCCGCCAATTTCGGCGCCACTGGTACCAATGTTGACGTTGGCAATGCCGCAGTCTGAACCAGAGCTGGAGAGGAAAAGTTCGGCTTCGCGCAGGTTATTGGTCATGATCGCTGAAGAAAGCCCTTGTGGAACCTCGTTTTGAATGGCGATGCCCTCTTCCAGATCAGAGTATTTGAGCAAGTATAGAATGGGGGCAAAGGTTTCATGGTGCACGATTGCAGCATCGTGTTTGATTTCAGCCACACAAGGTTTGACATAACAGCCACTTTCATAACCAGGGCCGTCCAATACGCCGCCTTGTACCAACATGCTACCACCTTCTGCCTCGATTTGTTCCAGTGCTTTAGAGTAATTGCGCACCGCCGCCTGATCGATCAGCGGGCCAACGTGGTTGTTTTGATCCAAAGGGTCGCCGATGCGCAATTGGGTGTAGGCTTTGGCCAATGCTTGGCGCACCGTATCATAAATGCTCTCGTGTACAATCAAACGGCGGGTGCTGGTGCACCGTTGACCAGCAGTACCCACAGCGCCGAACAAGGCACCAGTCAAAACAATTTTCAAATCGGAACTTGGCGTCACAATAATGGCATTGTTGCCGCCCAACTCCAGGATGGTGCGCCCCATGCGTGCGGCTACCATTGCCCCAACGGTGCGGCCCATCCGCGTGCTACCAGTAGCTGAGATGAGCGGAAGTCGTTTGTCCTGGGTCATGTACTCGCCTACGCGGTAGTCGCCATTGACGATACAGGAAACCCCTTCGGGTACCTCATTGTTGCGCAGCACTTCATGGAGGATATTCTGACAGGCTACGGCACAAAGGGGTGTTTTTTCGGAAGCTTTCCAAATGCAGGTATCCCCACAAACCATGGCAATCATGGCATTCCAGGACCAAACTGCTACCGGGAAATTGAAGGCAGAAATGATGCCAACCACCCCCATCGGATGCCATTGCTCGTACATGCGGTGGCCCGGGCGTTCGGAGTGCATGCTCAGGCCGTACAGTTGGCGGGAGAGTCCTACGGCGAAGTCACAGATGTCGATCATTTCCTGCACTTCACCCAAGCCTTCTTGCAGGCTTTTGCCCATTTCATAGGAGACCAGTTTGCCCAGTGCATCCTTGTTTTTGCGCAGAGCTTCGCCGTATTGGCGGACTACCTCACCACGTTTGGGGGCAGGGACACTGCGCCAAGTCTTGAAGGCTTCCTGGGCTTTGACTACGGTGAGGTCGTATTCTTTGCGGCTGGTCGTACTGACACTGGCAATGTAAGTGCCATCGACGGGCGAGTAGGAGTCGAGGTACACCCGGGATAGATTGGAAGACTCCAATCCGGTGCTGGTTCCGTGGTTTTTTTCCTGTAAACCGAGCACTTGTAGAAAATCTTTATTCATTGGTTAAGGCTTTAAACACGAGTCATCCCGAATTTTTGAAAAGCCAAAATCGGGCATAACCCTAATCGCGGAGCGATTGAATTTATAATAGCCCCGGTCGTCCGGGGTAAATAGTTGGATCAAATTGGCGGCAACCACGGCAGTGGTTGAACTCAATGGAGCAAAAAGTTCAACCACTGCCGTGGTTGCGAAACCTTTTGCTACCAAAATGACCCCGGACAACCGGGGCTATTCTAAATTCAACCGCTTTCGCGGTTTGTCACCCCAAAAATTTGGGATGACTCATGTTTTTATTTCAACAGCTGCTTCACAACTTCCGACACCAAACGTCCATCCGCTTTACCCGCGAGCTGCTTGGTCGCCGCACCCATCACTTTACCCATGTCTTTGGGTGAGCTGGCACCTACTTCGGCGATAATGCCTTGCAGGATGACGGTCAGTTCCTCTGCGTTGAGTTGTTTGGGCAAAAACTTTTCGATGACAGCTAATTCTTCCCGTTCTTTTTCGGCCAAATCATCGCGATTTTGCTCCACATAAATGGTCAAGGAATCGCGGCGTTGTTTGGCCATTTTTTGCAGAATCTGGATCTCACGCTCTTCGTTTATCTCCGTGCCAGATCCATCGGTTTTGGCCAGCAGAATTTGGGCTTTGATTTCACGCAAGCCCCGTTTGGTGGCTTCGTCTTTGGCCTTCATTGCCTCTTTCAGGGCTTCGTTGATCCGATCTTCTAAGGTCATTTTGATGATTGTTTAATGATTAGACTTTTTGTTCATCAAGTCTACTGTAATGGGAAGACAAACAAGCAAATGGAATGCTTTAGTTCCAAGCCGCAAAGGTACGGGGATCAAGTCTCAAAACAAAAAGAGAATTCGAGATAATGTTTAACTTTCCGGCCAATTGAATGTTTTACCCAAAAAATCACCTTGTTGAGCACGCCATTGTTTGAACTTCGCCACATCAGTAAGGCTTATCAGCCGGATCAGCCGGTTGTTGATCAACTCAGTCTGGACTTGCAGGCGGGAGAGATTTTTGGCTTATTGGGGGAAAGTGGAGCGGGCAAAAGCACCCTTTTACAGTTGGCCGCCAACCTGATCAATCCCGATGCGGGTGAGGTATGGCTGGAGGGCGAAAAACTGCCTTTGCCCAGTGATTTGCTCATTCCGGGGCATCCTGACATCAAAATTGTGCATCAGGATTACCAACTTTCGGCTACCCTCTCAGTGCGGGAAAACATCCGCTACGCCTTGCGCTATTACGAAAAAGAATTCCGCGACGCCCGTATTGAAGAGTTGTTGGAATTGTGCCAATTGCAAGAAGTGGCTGAACGCCCGACCAAGCTGCTCTCTGGTGGTGAAAAACAACGCACCGCCATTGCCCGAGCCCTGGCTGAAGAAGCCCGGATTTTATTACTGGACGAACCCTTTGCCAACCTGGATTTGCCCAACAATCGCCGCTTGGCGGAAACCATCCGCAATTCGGTAGCGCAAACCGGAGCTGCTTGTATTTTTGTTACCCATCACGCGACGGATGCTTTGGGATTGTCGCAGCGGATGGGTATTTTGCAGGCGGGGCGTTTGGTGCAGGTTGGCACACCGCAAGAAATTTACCATCAACCCTGCAACGCTTATGTAGCGGGATTAGCTGGAGAGGCCAATATTCTGGAGCAAAAACTGGTTGTGCAATATTTTGGCATACAGCATTGGCAAGTTTTACCCGATGAGCGGGTGCTCATTCGTCCGGAATATTTGAAAGTACAAACTGTGCCATGTACTGGTGCCCTGGAAGCCGAAGTACGCTGGAGTGTATTTGAAGGGAGTCGTTATCGGGTTAGTGTGCATTTAGGAGCAATCGATTTGATTGTTTATAGTGATAAAATGGTAGTAGAAAAGCAAAAAGTGTGTATTGAGTTGACTTAAAATGCTTGATCAAAATCAACTACCAATGAACCCATATTTACAAAAGCTCTACGAAATCGCCCAAAAACCCGTTCGCCACATCGTCGGTTTGATGTCGGGCACCTCACTGGATGGTTTGGATGTAGCGCTTTGCGCCTTGCGTGGTGCTGGCCCCAATACTCAGGTGGAGTTATTGAAATTCAGCACCGTGCCCTACGATGCGGCACTCAAAGCCGAAATCCGCCAGGTGTTTGCCAAACGGGAAATCGACTTCCAGCACCTCTGTCTCTTGAACCCCAAAATTGGCACCCTGCACGGTCAAATGATCAATGCCTGTTTGGAGGAATGGGGCATCCCGGCAGCGGAGGTAGATTTGGTGGCGAGCCACGGACAAACGGTTTACCATGCGCCCAAAACCCAACATGGGCTAGCGGAATACGGCAATACCACCCTCCAAATTGGAGATGGCGACCACGTGGCCAACACCACAGGCATCATCACCCTGGCCGACTTTCGCATGCGCCACATTGCGGCAGGTGGCGAAGGTGCGCCGCTGGCGGTCTACGGTGATTATTTTGTGCTGGGCAAAGCTGGAGAAGACCGCATCCTACTAAACATGGGTGGCATTTCCAACTTCACTTATCTGCCCGGCGACCTGGATGCCAGCAAAGTTTTTACCACCGACACTGGCCCTGGCAACACCCTGCTGGATGCCATCACCCGCCAGTTTTATCCCCATCTGGATTACGATGAAGACGGGAAAATTGCCCTGTCCGGGCAGATCAATTCTGCCTTGTTAGACGCGTTAAAAAGCCATCCCTTCTTCGAAGCCCCTTTCCCCAAAACAACCGGGCCAGAAGTGTTCAACCTGAAGTACTTGCAGGCAGCTCAGGAAAAAACGCAAACCCAACATTTGGGTGCTCCCGATCTATTGCATACCCTGGTGCAATTCAGTGCGGATACGATTGTGGCGGGCATCAAGCGGGCCATTGGTATTCAGCCTTTCGCTTTCTATTTGAGCGGTGGTGGGGCGCACAATCCGGCTTTGGTTGGCGCGATCCGGGCACAATTTCCAGGGGCTAGTTTTCAGTCGACGGATGTCTTGGGTGTGCCGGGTGATGCGAAGGAGGCGGTACTTTTTGCCATTTTGGCCAATGAGGCGGTGGCGGGAGGGTTTACTTCTTTTGGTGGTCGGCATAAAGTGCCTTCGGTGGTGATGGGGAAGATTTGTTGGCCGGGGTGAGGGACGTAAATTGTTAAATTCCAACCCAAATGCCGCACAATCCGTCTTATTTACTGAGATTGATTGGTTTGAGCGCTTGTGTCTGCTTATTGATTTTTTGCTATTCTTGCATCTTTCCTTTAATTCTTTTATTTTGTAGAAAAATAGTCGTTTATGGTGATTACTCGTTTTTTTGATGAAGTGATCGATTTTTTGACTTCTTTTCCTCGCCCGGAAGATATTGTGGCCTTCAAACCTTCTGCTGCATTACAATCTCGGGCTGAAGATTTATTGGACAAAAAACGAGAAGACGCTTTGACTCCTGATGAAGCGCGTGAACTGGATTATTTCATGGTCATTGAGCACCTGATGCGGATGGCTAAAGCTCGGGCGCGTCAGCGTCTTGCGTAAGGCTTATGGGTACTTACATTTCTGATCGAATTAGGATCCTGGTTGTTCGGCGAGCAGAACACCATTGCGAATATTGCCAACTCCATGAAGAGGATTCCTTTTTGGGTTTTCAAGTTGATCACATTATCAGCATAAAGCATGGAGGTAAAACTGATGAAAATAATCTAGCTTGGTCTTGCTTTGCTTGCAACAACAACAAAGGTAGTGATGTAGGAACTGTTTTATTGCCAGATACTCGATTTGTAAGATTATTCAATCCTAGACAGGATAAATGGGAGGAGCATTTTGAACTTATCGAATGTGTTTTTTACGCCAAATCTGATGTCGGAGAAGCAACGATAAAAGTGTTGAAATTAAATGATGTAGAGCGGATTATGGAGAGGCAGGCTTTGTTGTGAGGTGGTTGGAAATGCTGGATGTGATGGGGTGCCAGATGATTTTTTTAGACGAGATATATTTTTTATGTAAATAATCAAATAAACGCATCCTACCAAAAACAGCTCTAAATCCATCAAATGATGAAAAATAAAATTGTACTTAAATGGTCTTTATTGTTGCTGATGTTCATGTCTACATTAAAAGCGAAGCCATCATCTATTCATGTGGAATTGGGAGTGCCTTATCATCAAATATCCGGTGATGTAAGGGTTGAATCCTATTCCTATGCCCCTTTTTCTTCACCATGGGAAGGAATAACAAAGGTCTATTTTCGAGGTAAATTTTTATATAGTATCAAAAAATACTTCCCCTATTACACAGCAGTGAGTAAGGATGGGCAGAATTTTTACGAAATTTACTTTCAATTTAAAGACAGTGTTTCAATTTATCACTATCGGAATGGGCTGAAAATAAATGAAATAAAACCATCTAATATAAAAAGATTTTTGCAAAAAAGCGGAAAGATGAATTATCCCTTTTGGTCATCATTCCATCTTGGTAGAAAAAATTATGAAAGGAAAGGAAGCATGCTCTCTAAATTGGAGTTTCGCGACAAATTTAAAAATGATAAGATTATAAAGATAAGCCAGGTTAACGACATGATTTTTATAAAGGAGGACATTTTATACATTAAATCCTTAGACAACACTTTTATCACTCTTAACCTTTCTACTGGTGAAATAGATGCCAAGACTAGTGATAATTGGCTTTCAAATGCAGTAAGTGGTAAAAAAAACTGTTATTACAGAAAAATTTTGAAATATGATATATTGGGGAATGGGAAATTTCCAATTCCCAAAAACAATTCTGGAACTTTTGCTTCACTAGTAAAAAAAATATTGCTAAGCAATGAAATATTTAAGCTGTCAAGTTATAAAGGTCAACTGCAGTTATACTTTAACATCAAATTAAAGAACAATGGATTTATAGAAGAAATTGACTTCTTATCTTTGCATGGTGACGGATTCGAGACTAGTTATGAACAAAATTTGTTCTTAGCCGAAACTTTACGCAAAACTAAATTCTCTACCAAAAATATCCCTAAGGGCTCGGAATATTTGACCTTTACCTCTTGGGGAGGAGTAAGTGCCCATCCTATCAGGATTAATTTTTGAATAAACCCACTAAACCAACATTTCAATGCGCCTCCTACTCCTGCTCCTCTTATTGACGAGCCTTGCTTGCCAGAAAAAACCGCAAAAAGTATTCTCTTCGGAAGCTTCGCGCCAAATCGTCTTACCTCCGAAACTTCCTGAGTTAAGCAATGCAGATTCCCTACGTCTGCTTTTTGACTCCTTGCACCTCTCACCGCTCAGAGAAAAGGTGGCTCAAATGATGATTGACAGTGGTTTTTATTTCGTCAAAACCATCCCTCATCTGATGAATGATGATTATTGGTTCAGGTACCATCCCTTCAATCGGGATTCTTTGGTTGAGTTAAGGCACAATGAACGTTATTTCAGAGAGGATGCAAACTTGGACGGAACGACGTCTCATTTGTTGCTTTTTAGGCATCAAAATCTAGCCTGTATCGCTACTGATCGGCTCTCTGGAGATCATTACAGCCATGAAGAGGTCACAATAGCCGATTGGGATAAGGATATACAAGACGATATCTTCACATATCATACTTATAATGTTCAATCGGTCCCGGTAACCTATTTCAGAGTATCCATCGCTAAGCTGGATCGCCAAAACAAAAAATTCCGTTCTGTTTTTGGAACCGAACTGGATTCTTATGACTGCGCCATGGGCGTAGAACGGGGTCTGCGAATCAAAACCCGCTACCGCTTTATCAATCCACAACGCATTCAGCTGACGGCTCGTTATTACTCTTTTCCTTGTGGTGAAACCAGTATTATTGGAGAGGTGGATTGGGAAACCAGCTTCAAGTCCCTTCGTCTGGACAGCACCAAAATCAGCTATCGAAATTGGAACCCCAAAGCTTACTACTTTGAGAAAGAAAAGTGAAGATAGCCATACACTTAAGTCTGACTTCAGACTCAATCAGGCCACCTCCTACATGTATTTCATTTTAATCACGACTGAAAAATTTTCGTCACTCACCCCAAACTTAAATTGTTCAAATTTGGGTCTGCTCAGCCCGGTCAGGTAAAAATTTGAAAAACCAAATCCCTCTTTGGGCATCATCAGAGCATAGTCCATTTTTTTTTTTTTTTTTTCGTCGTCCAGCACTGCGATTCCATAAGTGCCACTCGGCAGTTCCACGCTGGTAGTCAATTTTCCACCAGAAAGCTCATTTTTAGCAAGATGCATAATTTTGGATGCTTTTTCTGCGCTAAAGCTGGCTTGATCTTTGAAAACGGACAATCGGATCGTGCCTTCTTTGTTCCTGACATTGGTAATGTTTACCGTAATTGTAGGGGCATCCAGATTTTGGCTAAAAGCAGGTTGATCCATTACAAACAGCAATGAGATCAGGTTAAGCAAGCAGGTGATCATGTTCATTTTTTTAGTCCTTCACATTGTTATTCAACAGTGTGCTAAACGCAGCTTTGTGGAAGGGATTGTGATTGTTACAAAATCAATTGCTCCACCTGTCTTGAAACACGACAAAAAGCGATATTTTTTAGCACAAAGAACCCAAAGGCAGCATAAAGGACACAAAGACGCGATTTTGACAAAGCAATATGCCTGGACTTTTTCTTATTTTGGGTGTGAAGCATCGTCAACGTCTCGCCTTTGTG
>JAIYAV010000400.1 GCA_027488855.1 Saprospiraceae bacterium | reverse complement strand
CTGAACCGCACCTTATCTCCTGAAGCATACAACCAAAACAACGAAAACCTGGGGATTGCCTTGAACTACGAGGGCATCAGCACTGCTGAAGCCTACGAGCTGAAGCAAAACACGCCCAACCCTTTCAGCGCTGAAACGGTGATTGGGTTTAGTTTGCCAAAGGCGACCAAGGCTACCCTGAGTATTCGGGATGTGAAAGGTGCTTTGCTGTACAAAGTGGAGGGCAATTATGCCAAGGGCAACAACCAGCTGAGCTTGAAGAAGAGCCAGTTGGGGGCCAGTGGGGTCTTGTACTACACTTTGGAGACAAGTGACTTCACCGCAACCAAGAAGATGGTGATACTGGAGTAAAGAAGAAAATTATTGATGCACTTCCGCCGCTGGACTTATCTATTAAAGTTCAGCGGCGGTGTAGTTTTACAATTGTTGCAAACGCCGATAAAATTCCTCGCGATAGTTTTTGCCCATCGGAATTTTTTCATTCGCAATCGAGAGTACATCTTCTTCAATGGTATCGATGTGTTGGAAATTAACCAAAAAAGAGCGATGAACCCTAATGAAATAATGGCCACTGAGCTTTTCTTCCAAAGCCCCTAAGTTGGTACTGAGCAAATAAACCTGATTTTTGGTGCCCAACTGGGAGTAGGCTCCATCTGCTTTAACCCAATAAATATCCTCAGCTCGGACTTTGATCAGGCGTTTTTTTTCTTTGATGAAAAAATTACCTGCAATAAAGGGGATGTTCTCTTCTACAACTGGAGCCTCAACTTCTAGGGTTTTGGTGCTTTTTTTACGTTTGCTATATTTGTTCAAAGCTAATTCGATGGCCGCAAACAAACCACGTTCTTCGAAGGGTTTGATCAAGTAGGCATCTGGATCTACTGTTGCGGCTCGATTAATGGTGTTTGCATCACCCAAGGCAGTTAAAAAAATGATGGGCTGATCATGGCTTCGCCGAATTTCTTGAGCAATTTGGATGCCATCCCAACTTTTTTTTCCCAAATCAATGTCACAAATAACCAAATCGGATTGATGCTTTTCTAGCGCCAGGAAGGTTTCTTCGTGATTTTTACAATGCGCAAGAACATTATAGCCCAAATCTTTTAGGGTATAAAATAAGTCTTTTGCAATGATTGGCTCGTCTTCAATAATAATAATGTCAATCATGAGTTACAAGAGCTTGAGAATAGTCAATAGGAACAAGCAGTTCAACTTGGGTCCCCTTTTCGTTATTAAAGCTCAGCGTGGCATTGATTTTTTCCGCCAAGGATTCTACCAGTTCCAGTCCAAAAGAACTTTTACTTATATGTGGTTTACCCGCATAAAGTTTAATTCCAACCCCATTATCTTTTACTGAAAGCGATAGTTGTGTGGTAGTATTATTTACAGCAAGTTCAATTGTACCTGTTTGTTGTTCAGGGAATGCATGTTTGATTGCATTGATAACCAATTCGTTTGCAATGAGGCCAAGTGGAGTTGCGAGGTCTACATCTACTTTGAGGTCGGTAATTTTGTCTTGCACTAGGACTTGATGCTCTTCCATTTGGTACGTTTCACGCAGGCTTTTAACCAGATCATGCAAATAGGTACCTAAATGCACCTGACTTGAACCTTCACCTTGATAGAGTTTTTGATGCAACAAAGCGATAGACTGCACTCGTGATTGACTGATGCGGAGTACCTCGGCAGCCCCTTCTTGCTCTACTACACGGGCTTGTAATCGCAGCAAACTGGAGATAATCTGTAAGTTATTTTTAACCCGATGATGAACTTCGCGCAATAACGTTTGTATCTCCTTGTTTTTGTGATTTAAATCTTGATTGATTTTTTCCAAGAGGGTATTGTGCTGGTTGCGGATTTTGATGCTCCGCCACAGTACTAAAGCGATTATTGCTAGGAGCAAGACCCCTAGTAGTAATGCCAGCCATTGGGAACGTTGGTGGGCGATGTAAGCAGACTGGAGTTTATTTTTTTGTTCTAATTCCTTGATTTTTTGCTGTTGTTCTTTTGAAGCAAAACGAGCTTCCAATTCTGCAATGGTTTTACTTTTTTCAGTGGTATAAATGGAATCCTGAATAGTTTGGAAACGTGCTTGGTATTGAAAGGCTTTTTGAAAAGACTGGGTTGTAACAGCAGCATTAGCGGCCAGGCGATATAGATCCAGCAAATCTTCGGATGATTTTATATTGACTAGTACTCGCTCTCCAAGTTCCAAAAAATGACGGGATTGAATGAGCTGTTTGCTTTTGCCTGCGGCAAGTGCAGCTCGAAAGGTCAATAGCGCTTCGGCTTTAAAGTAGCGAATTTTTTGGCTTAGCGGTAAATACTGCTTGCAAAGCAGCAAACATGAATCATATTTTTCAGTTTTGCAATACAGATCAGCTACTGCATTAATGGTATTTAAAACTTTTGGGGGGCGGCCAACATCCTTTTTTAAGGCTAGGGAAGAATTGTAAAAGTATAAGGCTTTATCGTAGACGTTTAATTTTGTATAAACTTCACCCAGCGTGTGGTATGCTCCTGCAAGGCTACTGATGTTTCCGGTTTTTTTAGCCAAACGAACGGCTTGCTCAAGATAAGCTGTAGCTTGTTTAAATCGACCCTGATCGCGAAGAATTCCAGCGCATTGTTGGAGGTTAAATGTAGCCAGAACAACATCCTGCATTTTTTTTCCCAATTGATATGCTTTTAAAAAGGACTTGAATGCATCATCCAAGTGCCCCTCATCTTCTTTTATATTGCCGATGAACGTGTAAGCTATTGCGGAGTCCTGGGGGTTTTTGCAAAAACGCAAGGCCAATTGGCTCAAAGAGTCGGCAGTTTTAAACTGGCCAATGGTACTGTAAATTTTGGCAACACTAGCCAAAAGCCGAATGCGTGCAGAAACCAGTTGGTGACGTTGGGTCAACGCATCTGCTTGTTTGAATACCCAAAATGCGGAGTCGATTTTTCCTAATTCATTGTAATACCGCATTTTCCAGAACAATACTTTTGCCAACAAATCTGGTTTACGGCGTGCCAATTTATGACTTTGATCAAGCCATTGTCTGGCATCCGATTGTGGCAAGGAGCGATCCTGGTTATTGGCCAGGCACAAACAGGCTTCAACTAAAGCACTAGTGTCTTTGCGCTGACTGCTTAAACTGAAAAGTTCTTTACCAAAAACGCTGGCCTCATCGCTGGTGATAATGCCCCGATAATCGTTATTACACAAAAGCAATAAAGTGGGAAAACGTTTCATTCCTACTTGAGTGCTTAGGTTTTGCCGTAGACTATCAAAATTAGTGGCCCATGCAACCGTGTTTAGTAAAATAAAGGAGCTTAAAAAGATGGCTTTCATATTAGAGGATTCGTCCGTGGCTTAAACTTACAGACTTTTGTGTCATCAAGTTCAAAATCTTTGATTTTTTAGTGATCGAAATAACGCAGTTGGTAAAAAAAAAACTCCCGTTCGTTAAAAACGATCTACTAGTAAGGCCGAAGTATAGCTAGTTTTCAAGTTGTAAAATAAGGTTTCATTGAGTGAAATCTTATTGTAAAAGACGCCTAAAGTTCAGATTTTTCAAATTGTACTGTCTCATGAAAATACTTTTTTACACGCACAGGGCACTCCCTGCCTTTTCTTATTTGACAACCTCGCAGAATAGATTAAAGGCTAGCTTAATCTGGATAAGACAGCAGGCCTTGCGGATCTGTGTATTCTTTCTCCTGCTTGGTGGTGCGTTACCTGCATTGGCCGTTACGCGTTATGTGAAAACCAACGGCAACGACAACAATACGGGCACTTCCTGGTCACAAGCTTATCAAACCCTACAAAAAGCCATTGAAGCGGCTGTGGCAGGGGATCAAATTTGGATTGCATCAGGTACATACTATCCTACCAAAGATGAAGCAGGATCTGCATCACCAGCCGACGCGCGCACTAAGGTCTTTTACATCAATAAGAATATAGCCATTTATGGTGGGTTTAACGGTACGGAGACTTTGCTTAGCCAGCGCAACTGGCGAACGAATATTGCAACTTTGAGCGGCGATATAGGCACCAGTGGAAGCGCGAGCGATAATGCCTATCATGTAGTGAAAATATACAGCGTTTCAAGTAGCATGATCCTGGACGGCGTTCAAATCACCGGAGGAAATGCCAATGCATCTAGTGGGATTATTAACATTTTAGGCGGAGGTATTCTGGTTTATGCCGCAAACGGTGTGACTTCGGAACCAGCAATCACAAATTGCCGAATATATGGCAATAGCGCTACTAACGGAGGTGGCTTATGCGCTTATAGTTTTGTCACTGGCACCAGCCAGCCTACCTTTTACAATTGTCTTGTGACAGCTAACAATGCATCATCATCAGCAGGAGGCGTATACAGTTTCTCTGATGGTGATCAAACTGGAGTCCCATTCACCATCACAACTTTTGAGCACTGTACCTTTTATGAAAATACGGCTGCAAATACAGCTCAAGTAGGGTATTCCCGAGCAATTGACGATGGCGGTTCTACCTTGCGTTTTCGCAATTGTATTGCCTGGGGCACCAGCAACGCTACTTTTTTTAGCGCTGCGACTGCTTCAGACCTTATATTGGAGTCAGGACTGTATAAAGGCGGGTGTACCAGTTCGCTAATATGCAACACACCTATTTTAAATACGAATCCTCTATTTGTGGATGCTGCGGGAGGTAATTTTAGACTTACGAGTAGCTCCCCGGCGCTTGACGCGGCTGGGGGGGAGTTTTTTGCCAACAGCAGTGCTCTAGATTACGATGGCAATCCCCGACCGGTAGGTTGTATTGATTATGGCGCTTTTGAATTTACTACGTCTACTGCAACTACATTAACCTGCTACAGGGATAATGACAACGACACCTATGGAAACCCGGCGATAAGTAAATTGTTTTGTACTTCCTGTCCCTCCGGTTGGGTGGAAAACAGCAAGGATTGTGATGATACCGTACCTCTTGGTGGAGGCTACTTACTAAGCCAAAGTGGAACTTTTGCCCCAATTTCCGGCACCGGAACGACTCTGAGTATAGGCGACGATCAGGGGATAACCGGAATCCCCATAGGATTTACTTTCCAATTTTACGGCCAACCTTATACTACCTTGTCTGTTGCATCCAATGGCGTGGTAGGGTTTGCTGGCAGTAGCTCAAGTGCATGTTGTTCAGGTCAGCTCATCCCCGATGCAACTACTCCGAATAACTTGATTGCAGTTGTCTGGGATGACCTCAATCCTTCTGCCGGCGGTTCGGTTAATTATTTTACCACCGGTACTGCTCCCAATAGGCGGATGGTTATCAACTACACTGGAATACCGGTGTGTTGTACCAGTACATCCCCCGATGTGAATACGCAGCTTATTCTTAAAGAGACGTCGAATGTTATTGAAATTCATACGACCAGCATAACGGGAGTAAGTCCTGCTACCATGGGGGTTGAGAACGCTAATGGCACAAATGCAATAGCAGTACCCGGCAGAAATAGATCAGCCTGGTCTATCATCAACGATTTTGTCTCTTTTACGCCCGTATCTATCCCCATAGATACACTTACCATCTTTTATCGCGACCAAGATGGCGATGGTTTTGGTAATCCTAATAATACGCAGTCAAGCTGCTCCGTGCCTAGCGGTTATATAACCAACAACACAGACTGCAATGACAATAGTTCCTTGGAAAAACCCGGTCAAACTTGGTACGCGGATGCAGACAACGATGGCTACTCCAGCGGAACAACCCTGACGCAGTGCCTGCGCCCATTAGGATATAAGTTAGTTACTGAATTGTCGGCAACAAGCGGAGACTGTAACGACAACAACAATGCCATCAGACCCGGCGCTACCGAAGTATGCGACGGCATCGACAACAACTGCAACGGCTCTACAGACGAAGGGCTGACTCCCACCACATGGTACCGGGATATGGACGGCGATGGTTTTGGGAACTTAGCTGTGACCCAACAGGCTTGCACGCAGCCATCCGGCTACGTGGCCAACAGTACCGACTGTAACGACAACAACAATGCCATCAAACCCGGCGCTACCGAAGTATGCGACGGCATCGACAACAACTGCAACGGCTCTACGGACGAAGGGGTGACACCCATCACTTGGTACCGCGACCAAGATGGCGATGGTTTTGGAAACTTAGCTGTGACCCAACAGGCTTGCACGCAGCCATCGGGCTACGTGGCCAACAGTACCG
>JAIYAV010000098.1 GCA_027488855.1 Saprospiraceae bacterium | reverse complement strand
GACAGGATTGAAAACGGATGGAACGGACTAAACGGATTGGAACGGACTTTGACTCGCCTTCGGCTCGTCCTTCTCCGCCGCAGGCGGAAAAAAATCCGTTTTCATCCGTTTAGTCCGTTTCATCCGTTTTACAATCCTGTCGCTTTGGTGGAAAAGAATAACCCCCATCCTTTATAGCCATCGTTTTAATTTCTCCTTATCGTTGCCCCTCATTTTTCGTTCAAATTCTAGCTATTTCAATGCAAATTACATCATCTAAATTTCCGAGTCACGGCACTTTTTACAACTTTTGACCAGGGCAAATTCTCACAATTAACCTTATCTATTTCTCACTGCAACCCCACAATCATCTCAAACTCCTCCTCCAACTTCCCGCTCAATCGTTCAAAAACCTCAAAATACCGCATGTACAAATCGTGATTTTGGGTGTCAGGGGTGTAAGTCCCCGAAAAATGGGTACTGGCTGAAGCTTCCTCCAAACCACTAAAATGACCCATTTTGGTAAGCGCGATCAATGCTGTACCTTGCGCAACGCTGTCCACCTGAGTATTTACCTGTACGGGCAAACCATAAATATCGGTTAGGATTTGCGCAAAGAGTGGCACACTGGCGTAAGATCCCGTCAAGCTGATGCTGTCAAAAGAGCGCTGCGTACTCAGCACTTTGCCAATGCTGTATAGCTCCAGCAAAATCCCTTCAACACAGGCCCTCAGCAGGTGTTTGGGTTCGTGAGTAATGTTGAGGCCAAAAAAAACGCCCCGGGCATTGGCATTCCAAATCGGGGCTCTTTCGCCCAATAAGTAAGGCAAAAACAACAAACCTTTGGCCCCCGCTGGCACATACACCGCATCCCGGATCAACTCTTCCCGCACCTGTTCAAATTCCTGGCCCTGGTGAAAATTGCCAAATTGCTGAATGAACCAATCAAAAGCTACCCCGACATTATTGCTGGGGCCACCCGATACATAATAATCGTCAGCGAGTAGGTAATTGAAAAAGCGTTGCTGCTCGTCGGCCAAAAACTCTTTGCCCGCTACCCGCACAGCGCCACTGGACGCAATGGTGACGGTTGCTCGTTTGTGGCGGATGTCGCCTGAGCCCAAGGTGGCCGAACAGCCATCACTGGAACCCAAAATCACCTTGGTCGTACTGGCCAGGTGCAAGGATTTGCAATACTCTTTTTTTAACCCAACTTCATCAAAATAGATCGAAACAGGGGTGGACAGTTGCTCTTTGTCGATGCCCGCAAAACTAAGGGATCGGGCATTCCACTGCAATTGATGGATGTCAAAAAGCCCGGTAGAGGAAGCGATGCTGTGATCCACGAGGTATTCTCCCGTCAATTGCAAAATGATGTATTCCTTAAGGGAGATGAATTTATAGGCTTGATTGAAGCGTTCGGGGTCTTGCTGCTGCATCCAGGCAATTTTTGCCAGGGGCGACATGGGGTGGATGGGCGTACCAGTGGCGTTGTAAATGCTGTCGCCATCCGGGCTGTTTTTCAACATTTTCGACTGCTTGATGGCGCGATTGTCGGCCCAAATGACTGCATTCCCCAGGGGGCGTCCATTTTTATCCACGGCCAATACACTGTGCATGGCTGCGCAAAAACAGATGGCTTGTACCTTGTATTTTTGCGGATGAATCTGCTCGTTCAAGAAGTTCTTCAACACATACAGGGTCGTGATAAAAACCTGTTCGGGGTCTTGCTCGCTGTAATCTGCTTGGGGGTGAAAAGTGGGATACGAACCTTTGCGAATGCCCAATACTTTTCCACTGAGATCAAATGCATGGATTCGAACTGCCGAAGTATTGATGTCAATGGTAAGAATACAATCCATGATCGTCGCTTATGTCATTAGTCAAAGTAGTTCTTTTATTTCAAAACCGTTACTTACTGGTTCTTCCGGTACGCACGCGGCGTATAACCCGTCAGTTTTTTAAAAGTTGAGGAAAAGTGCTGGGAGGAATAAAATCCCGTTTCCAGTGCAATCCTTGTCAAACTGTGCTTGCTTTGTCGCAACAACTTGATGGCTTCCGCAATCCGCAGGTTGATCAGGTAATGCAAGGGGGAAAACCCTGTAAACACTTTTACCTTTTCTGTAAAGGCGGTGGTACCCAAACCCACCAGGCCCGCCATTTCTTCCACAGTCCAGGGGTGAGCGAGGTTACTGCGCAAAGTTTGCTCCAGTTTCAGGAAAATTTGGGGGAAATCCCGCCTGAAATTTTCGGCCTTGCTCAAGTGCCGCACCATTTCGATCAGCAGTTCATCCAACAAGTGATTCACCCGCGTGCGGTAGCCCATTTCTTGCTGCATGATTTCGTATTCAATGCTTTGCAAAATTGTCGCACCTGCCCCAAAGCGGGTCAACACTGGCGTTTTGTTCATGGCCAAAATTTTGCCCATCACGCCTTGTTCAGATTCAGAAATGCCGCTCCAAGTGCCCAATTGTAGTTTTCCCTGTACATCAAAATACTCGGGCTGGATACCGATCCAAGTCAATGTGCCAATGTCCATGATTCCCTTGGTACTGCCGATGGCTTGCCAGGGACAGGCCAATGCCGTATCCCCAGGAAAAAGGGTGTAACCTTGTCCTGCTATGTTCCAATCGAATTTTCCTTCGGTAATCAAACCTACCCTGAGCTCGAAGTGGGTCTTGATGGTAAATGAGTTCAATTGTATGTTCTGGACTTTTAGTTTTACCAACTCAGTGATGTAAGGAAAATGTCGAAGTTGTTCCGCCTGGCCTTGTTGCAACGACAATATGTGATTCATAGTCGGCTTCAGCTTGTTCAAGCTGATTTCCAACAAAAATAAGTCAAACTTTGGGTAAAAAAGTACAAAATTCGCCGCCAAGCATATATGGAAGTTGGTTTGTTTTGAATCCATGACATTTGTAACGATTTATTACGCACTTTAAAAACCTAATCATCGGATCATGGAACAAAATCAACTCACTGGTCGACTCTGGGCTATTAGTTTTCCCAGAGGCGCGTTACTTGTCGGCTTGTTTTTATTTTTCACCAATTTTCTCGTCGCTCAACAAATTACTGGAACCGTCAACGACAATTCGGGGGTTGGTATTCCCGGGGTCTTGATTCTGGTAAAAGGCACCACCAAAGGTACCGTTACCGAGGTGAATGGTACCTTTAGTATTGAGGCCAGTAGCAATGACACCCTCACTTTCAGTTCAACAGGTTTTACTACTGTTAACGAAAGGGTAGGCAATCGCACCCAAATCGTAGTGACCTTGGCAGAGTCCGTTCTACAATTGGATGAAATGGTGGTTACCGCTTTGGGTATCCGCAAGGAGTCGAAAAAATTGGGTTACGCGACCACCACGGTCGGAGCGGAAGCCCTAACCGAAAACCGCTCTTCCAACTTTATGAATACCCTCCAAGGTAAAGTGGCTGGGGTGAACATTTCGGGATTGGGTACCGGGCCTGCGGGAACCTCCAAAATTCGCATCCGGGGCCAGTCTTCCATTTCTGGTCAAAACAACCCCTTGATCGTCGTCAACGGGGTACCGATCGACAACACCAACTTTGGTACCAACCCGGGTAATGCTGCTGCCGACAACTCCATTGGCGTGCGTGGTGGTGGCAATACCTCGGATGGGGGCGACGGTTTGTCGAGTATCAACCCTGACGACATCGAAAGTATGACCATCCTGAAAGGTGCCACCGCTGCAGCACTTTACGGCTCTCGTGCGAAGGATGGGGTCATCATGATCACCACCAAATCTAAAGGAACAGGCAAAGGGATTGGGGTTACTTTTAACTCCAACTACACCAATGAAACTCCATTGGATTTTACGGATTATCAATACGAATATGGTCAGGGGGAAAATGGTGCACGTCCTACGGCGCCGAACCCCACTTCCGGTCAGTGGTCATTTGGAGAAAAATTCCAACCCGGTATGACCCAGGTTTTGTTCGATGGGGTTAATGTGCCTTACGTGCCCGTTCGCGATCGGATCAGGAAATTTTTCGTCAATGGCACGAACCTGACCAATACCCTGTCTCTGGCCACTGGTGGCGATAAAGGAGGATTTAACCTTTCCTTCTCCAACATGGACAACCAGGGGATTGTATCCAACAACAAATTCAACCGCAAAACCATCAACCTGGGTTTTGGTTACGATTTGTCCAGCAAAATCAGCTTCTCGGGCAACATCAACTACTCCAACGAGTACAACCAAAATCCCCCCAACATTGCCAACCAGGACAACTCTATTCCTACAGCAGTCTACAACATGGCCAACTCTATGCCATTTGATTTGTTGGATGCAAAAAAATACGATGCTGCTGGGAATGAATTTGTGTACTCCCGTTTCCGCAACCGGACCAACCCTTACTGGACGCTTGCTGAACAATTCCAGAACATTCGTCGCGATCGCCTCTTTGGCAACCTGGCCGTTAAGTACAACCTTACCCCCTGGTTATTCGTTCAAGGCCGGGTAGGCCAGGATTACTGGGCTCGGGATCAGGATTTCAACAACTTCCCAACTGGTCACGCTTCTTTGGCAGCTGCTCCAGCGGGTTTTGTGAATGGGGTGTACACCCAGGAGTCTCGTCGTTTCCGGGAAACCAACATGGACATCTTACTTTCAGGTACCCGCACCTTTGGCAAATTTGGTCTTGATTTCAACTTGGGAGGCAACCAAATGTACCGCCGTTCTGATTTGAACTCAGTGCAAGTAACCGACTTCGTAGTGCGTGACTTGTACACCGTAATGAATGGCCGGGTAAAAGACCCAATTTATGGCCTTTCTGAGCGGGCAGTTAACTCGGTGTATGGCTCCGCTGAATTTTCCTACAACCGAATTCTGTATGTGAATGTAACCATGCGGAATGACTGGTTTTCTACCCTTTCTGCCGACAACCGCAGCATCAGTTATCCCTCGGTATCGGGTAGTTTCATCTTCTCCGAAGCATTTGGAAAAGCACCAAAATGGTTGAAGTTTGGTAAACTCCGCGCAGCCTATGCTGAAGTAGGCAGTGACACCGACGTTTCTCCTTATGCCAACAACCTGTTCTATGGCATCAACGCCAACTTGTACCCGAACCCATCCGGAGCAGGTCAACCAGTAGGTGGTTCACAAGGCCTTACCCTCCCCAACGCCGGGCTACGCCCCATGCGTGCAACGGAGGCAGAAATCGGGCTTGAGCTGAAAATGTTCGACAACCGGGTTTCCTTGGATGCAGCAGTGTACCAAAAAATCACCAATGACCAGATCGTATCTGCTCAGGTTTCTGACGCTTCCGGCTTTACAAACACCTTGATCAACTCTGGAAAAAGCCGCAACAATGGGGTGGAAATGTTGCTGAACCTGGTACCTGTACGCACTTCCAACTTCCGCTGGGATCTGAGTTTTAACGGATCGTACAACATCACCAAAGTATTGAGCTTGTTGACCGACAAGCCAGGGGAACGCATCACTGTGGGTACCCACGTATTCAATGGTGAGCTTCGCCAGGTGGTAGGCCAGGAAATGGGCCAAATTTATGGTTTCGGTTTCCGCCGTGATGCCCAAGGGCGTATCGTATATGGTGGCAACGGGATTCCATTGCGTACCACCGACCTGATCTCTTTTGGTTCTGCCTTGCCTAAGTGGGTTGGCGGTATCAACAATGGATTTACCTACAAAAACTTTAATTTATCTTTCCTCGTGGACTTCAAACTGGGCAACATGATGCTGTCTGGCACCAACTTCAACGCAGTGCGCCACGGTTTACACAAAATGACCTTGCCTGGACGTGATCAGGGTGGTGTTGTAGGGGCTGGAGTAAACGATAAGGGCGAAACCAATACCGTGAAAGCCAACGTGCAGGATTATTGGTCGGTAGTACGTTCTCTGGCTTTGATTGAACCCATCGTGTACAATGGTGGCTACTGGAAGTTGCGCCAAATCACTGCAGGGTACGACTTCGGCAAACACCTGCCTGCTAATTCAGTCATCAAAGGTTTAAAACTCAGCTTTGTAGCCAACAACGTTTTGATGCTCAAAAAATGGGTGGACAACATCGACCCAGAAACCTTTGGCTACAGCTCTGACAACCTGGTTGGTATGGAATCCACAGGCTTGCCTTCTACCCGGAGCATTGGCTTTAACCTCAATGTTAAATTCTAAAAGAACCAGCACATGAAAAAGAATTTTCGCTATACTCTTCTCTTATTTTCGATGCTGGCCCTTGCCGCCTGTGATGAAGGTTTTGACGACCTCAACATCAACAAAACAGCGGCCACCAGCGTCAATCCGGTGTTCTCTTTGAACAACTCCGTGATCAGTGCTTCCTTTGTGTCGCAGACCGTACAATACGAGATTGGGGTCGTTCAACAAATGATCTCTCCCAACTCAGGTGTACTCACTGGTGCCAATTTTAACCAGGACAACCGCGATGCAACTCAGGCTTCCTGGCAGCGTTATTACCGCAGCACCATTCGTTTTGCAGTAGATGTCATTGGGGCAACCAAAGACCAGCCTACGCGCAGCAATTTGTACAACATGGCTCGGATTTGGAAAGCGCATGCGATGATGGTGATGACCGACACCTACGGAGATGTTCCATATACCGAAGCGGGCAAGGGTTACACTGACCAGATACTTTTGCCTAAATATGATTCCCAACAGTCCATTTATACGGACATCATTAAGGAATTGACCGAGGCAACTGCGGCTTTGGACGCGGCCAAAACCATCGAAACAGCAGATGTACTTTATGGCGGCAACATTAACCAATGGAGAAAATTGGGCAACTCCTTGCTTTTGCGGGCCGGGATGCGCCTGGTGAAGGTAGATGCGGCCTTGGCCCAATCAACGGTGCAAAAAGCGGTTCAAGGCAGTTTGATTGACGCCAATGCGGACAACTGCGCCATTCGGCACGATCCCAACTACGTTAATGGCATCGGACAAATGTTGAATTCAACTGAAGCCAATAACTTTTACTTGGCCAAACCTTTTGCAGACCATCTGAAAAACACCAGTGACCCTCGTTTGGGTGCGATTGCGGTGCGTTATGTAGGGGTCAAATCGGGGTCCGAACAAACCCCAGCCAAGGCCAACATCGATCCAGCTGTACAGGTGGGCATGCCGCTTGGTTTAGATAACAGTACCGCTGTAGCTCAAGCTACCAAAGATGGTTTGGCCAGCTTTTACGATTATTCGCAGGTTGACCGCACCCGGATGGTTAAAAACACCGCTCCAATGTTTTTGGTTACTGCTGCTCAAACTCAATTATTGCTGGCTGAAGCCATCCAAAGAGGCTGGGCGACGGGTACCATTGGGCAGACTTACCAAAGAGCTGTTCGTTTGCACATGGAGCAGTGTGCTTTGTATGATGCCAGATCCGCCATCGCTAGCAGTGCCATCGATGCCTATCTGACTGCCAATCCATTTGATGCCAGCAAAGCTCTGGAGCAAATCAATACCCAGTACTGGATTGCTTCTTTCTTGAATGGACCAGAGGCCTTTGCCAACTTCCGTAGAAGTGGATTCCCCGTACTCGCTCCCAACCCTTTCCCTGGCAAAGCCATAAAGGGGGCATTTATTCGCCGATTGACCTATCCCAATTCCGAAATTTCGGTTAATAAAGCCAATGTCGATCAGGCAGTTGGCCGCCAGGGTGCCGATGACCTGGATAGCCGCGTGTGGTGGGATAAATAAGATAGGGTGTGGGTGTGATGGTGTGAAGGTGTGGGTGTGATGGGGTAACCCAATATGACCGCACAACATCCAATGTTGGGGCAACCACATAGGGTTGCCCCAACGAAAGCAAATAGTGTTTTGTCCAAAGAGGCTGTTCGGTTAAAAAACCTCAGATGGTATTTTTTTATACCGAATGGCCTCTACTTTCCCTAACTCTGATAACTTTGCCGGGCTTCTCCCCATCGCGTTAGGTACATTAAATAGTGGAGCAAGTTCAACTGTAAAAATGGTTCATTCATACATCGGCATTGACATTGGTACTACAGCGACCAAAGCGGTGGTTTTTTCTCCAGAAGGGCAGGTTTTGTACCAAACGAGTCGGGAGTACCCCATGTACCATCCGCAACCCAATTGGAGTATTCAAAAACCTGAGGACTTACTCCGGGCAGTAATGGATTGTATCCAGGAAGTGAACCACCGTTTCCCCTTCGCCAGTTTCATCAGTTTCAGCGCAGCCATGCACAGTTTGTTGCTCTTGGATGAACAGGGTGTGCCGCTTACCGATTGTTTGTTGTGGGCCGACAACCGTGCTTATAAACAGGCCGAAAGATTAAGAGATTCTGCGGAAGGACCTAGTATTTACCAAAGAACAGGTATTCCATTACATACCTTTAGTCCACTTACCAAATTGTGGTGGTTCAAAGAGGAAGCACCAGCAATTTTTCAAAAAGCACATAAGTTCATCAGCGCCAAAGAATACGTTTGGCAGCACCTGACGGGGGCTTATCAGGTTGATACTTCGATGGCCTCAGGTACAGGGATGCTGAATTTGAAAAATCTGGATTGGGATCAGAGAATCTTGAAAGACCTGGAAATAAGACCTGATCAACTTTCGGAAGTTGTTCCCTCTACTTATTTCACTAAAAGTTTAGATGGTCAATACACCTTGGTCATTGGCGCCGGAGATGGGCCTTTGGCCAGTTTGGGCACCGGGGCTATCGGTGCGGGTAAAATGGCCTTGACCATTGGTACCAGCGGTGCCATTCGCCTTCCCGTTCACGGCCCCAAAGTGGATCCGGAAATGCGCACCCAGTGCTACCACCTGGTCGACGACCAATACCTGAGCTTGGGCGCTGTCAACAACGGTGCAGTAGTCCTGCAATGGTTGAAAGAAAATGTACTGCGCAGTGAAGCCAGTTATGAAAGTTTATTTGAGCAGGCGGGCACGGTACCCGCCGGAGCGGATGGTTTGTTGTTTGTACCCTATTTGTTAGGCGAAAGAGCGCCCATTTGGGATGCTTCCGCCCGAGGTTGTATGCTGGGCTTGAGCATCCAACATCGCCAGGAGCATTTTGTACGTGCTGCCTTGGAAGGCATTGTGTTGGGGTTGCGCCATATCGCTGAAGTATTGCTCCCTACGGAAGCGGATCGGGCCAACGTGGAAATCTGCGCCAGTGGTGGTTTTGCCAAAAGTGAATTGTGGGTACAAATTGTAGCCGATGTATTTCAGATGCGGGTCATACTCGCCGAAACGGTAGAAGGTTCTGCCTGGGGAGCCGTGCTGCTGGGCTGCAAAGCGCTGGGCCTGGAATGCGAGGAGGCAGTAGGGGAGGAGCAGGTTTTTGAACCGAATCGGGGGAATGCGGAGGTGTATGCTGCTGCTTTTGAGCGATTTCGGGAGGTGTATCCGATGTTGAATAATCTCGCTTTCAGAAAGCTTAGCCTTTTGGCTTGACGATTGCTTTTATCCATGTTTTAGTACCCTCCACGATGTACAACCAATAAGTACCGGGTTCAAATTTTTTCAAATCCAAAACAGCTTTTCCCGCAGCGAAAGTAAATTTTAGGGGTTTTAACTCTCCATTAGAGGTCCATAACTCTATTCTGGCTTTGGAAGGGATAAAACTCGGCCTGGATATCTGTAAGCTCCAGCTATTGTTCCCGCCTCCACTTACCTTAATTGGGCAGCTTTCTGTTGTATTTCCTTGTGGGGTAAACTTGAACAACTCATTGCCATGTACACCATCATTGCCAGAGAAATATACTTCACCATTGTGCACGATTAATTCATCTGGGCTACCATGGGCAGGCCCTGGGTTGAGGTCAAAGACTATTTTCGTATTCTGTGGTGTACCGTCGGTTTGCCAGAGTTCGATGCCTAGGTGGTTGGCTGCTATAAAGTAGACAAATGGGCCGACATTGAATAACTCTGTAAGTGCCCAGGTCTTATACACATTAGGGCTTATGTAGGCTAAAAAAATAGTGCCTTCTGGTGTCCCGTCAGTTCGCCAGAGTTGCCGCCCTTTTTGACTAAGGTCAAAAAATAAATATTGGCCATTGCTTAGGAGTGGTCCGTAATCAGCGCCAGGGCCGATTTTATCATTACTCTTGACGATATTCGATAAATTTGAAAATAGTTTCCCTTGGGGGCGTAATAAAGTATAGATACTGTCAATAATGAAATCGAGCGACCTCGCACGGTTTTGATCCAGGGGATAGGTACCTTGAGATTGGCCATTTGTTCTCCACATCACTTTATCTGAGCTGTTTTTTCCCCCCACAAAACAAATCAAAGTATCCGCCAACTTGAAAATTCTACCTTCCATAAATCCTCCTATTCGCCCTGGTCCAATTTCTTTTAAAAGTTGGATTGATTCAAATCGCTCATCCGTTACCCAAAGTTCAAACCCTTGTTTTTCGGAATAGGCTCTCATTAATAGTTTATCTTGAATTCTGCCCTCGTAGGTAATGTTTGTTAAATCAGAGAATAACCTTCGAAAATTGATGCCTGATACCAGGATTTTTTTATCCAGAATTAGAAGTGAATCTGGCTTAATTACATCAATTAATTGCATCCTTTCAATCGTTGAAATGTTTGTTTCTTTGAGAATAGGTGAATGTTTAAGGTCAATGTAAACGTATTTTGATCGCTCGGACGAAGATTCATTTCGATCAGCTATTGCACAATAAATTCCTCCTTTATAAAGTGTCAAAGCACGTGGACGGGCACTTGCATTAATCGTATTGATGTCTTTGAGCAAGGACAATTTATTTTTTGTGGGATCATAAAACCATAATTCTGTACCATGCCACAAATCATTGATGGCAAAGTACAATTGGTTTTTCCAAAATAATATGCATTGTTGATAGTGGTAGTCTCGATGCTGGGCAGTCCAAATGATTTTAGTACGTTCCGGCGAACCATCAGAAAATAAAAAATGGCTGGTTTCCCCTTTCGAATTCAATGGAGAAAATATTTTTCCAGCTTTACCCATGGTTACTGAACTTGCGAAGGAGAAGCCAAGGGAGTCAGGTAAAATAGTCAGTAGAACTGGCGTGGAGTCTTGGTCCCCTAGCTTCCACAGTTCGTGGCCTTGGAGAGATAAGTACAAAGTATTTCCTGTAGGTAAATAATTGGAAGGGTTTTTATTTTCGGCAAATGCTGCCATCGTTTCAAAATGCCCAGGTTCTCCGTTGGTTCTACAAAGGGAGTATGACTTAGTAGCTACAAAATACTTTTCAAAATACAGGTAATTATTTGTGACGTTAAAATTTTTACCAAAAGCGATCGTTTCTACATCTTTTTTTGAGGTTAAGACAATCTGTGGAATCGGGCTCTTCGAGTTGAGCTTCCACAGACTTCTTCTTCTCTCTTCGTGAAAATCCAAGAAATAAAGCTCCTCTTTGAAAGTATTGAGAAATTCGACCCCCATGATTTTTCCGTTGTCAATTGGGCATAAAACGGGTTTGGTGCCAGCTGGTTTTCCATCGCTTGACCACAAAATTCTTTGCCTGCTCTTTTTATCGCCGGCATCAAAAGCAGTGAAGTACATGGAGTTGCCCAGTGTGGCAATTTTTTCAGAGTCCCCCCAACCTAGTATTTCTCCTGTATGGGATAATGCCAATTGTTGATTGACACACCAAAGATGGCTAGTATCAGCGTTGTATTTTTTTGTCAATAAGAAAAGGTGCTCAGGAGTAACCGCCATCATTTGTCCTATCTCCCAGGTGGGAAAAGTGTGTAATACTTTGGCATTATTTTGTTTAATATCAATACACCAGAGCTCAAGTTTTCTCAATTCATTTACAAAGAGAAAAAAAATGAAGTCACCTGACTTCCTAAAATGTAGCAGAAATATATCCTTGTTGTTGGTATCATACTCTATGCGGGTATCAATCTTACAAATTAAAATCGATGCACCTGTTTGAATATCCCCCTTTCTTATTTCAATCACTTTTTCTTTATCGAGGGCATAATAAACATGATTATCAAATACCTCATAATCCCACAATAAAACATCTTTGGGGCCAGGTATATGATCCATGAAAATTTTGGTATTAGCTTCCGTACCATCACTCCGAAAAAGTTCTAATCCATAAATTGGATCTTTTGCTAAAAAGACGAATCCATTGATTCCAGCCTTTATGCCTTCGGGGGTGCTGCTTTCCGTAGTGGTGTCCATGTCCATGACCAAGGTTTGGCCATCAATACAGCTTAGACACAAAAAAAAGAAGAGGAAGTTGGTCCAGTTTTTCATAAGGATTAATGTTTTGAGTAGCCCTCATTGAGTTGTTCAAAAATATGAAAGAATTCCTCTTTGTTTTGAGCCTGGGCTAATTGTCGTATGTTGCTAAAGCTACGCAAATAGAGCTGTTGTGATGAATATGGGCAGTTTCCCCCTCCAATCACAATTTCCCTGGTCTCGTTCGAGAAATCACCTTTCTTTAAAAGCACAACTTCATCAACAATACCAATTTTGTCCAATAAAGCTTTGATGACTGCGGATTGCAAGGCAAAAGGTACATCAATACCCAGGTATAACTTTTTTACCGGGCCATTCACATCTATTTCATGGTCAATCAGAACACTATCCAAATATCCGGCAGCATCAATAGATTGCATGAATATGGGGAATTGATTTTTGATGTAGTCATACCTGAAATTGAACACCAAATGATAAGGCTTGGGATTGATCGCTCCAAATGATTTGGGACCTATTTTGAGGTGTTGAACAGGCCCCCAGGCTGTTCGTTCTGTCCGTACATTTACCGTATCGATGTATTTGAAATATTTTTTTGACTGTGCGGGTAGTTGGATGGCTATGCCAACAAGGACAAAAAGGCAATAATAAAATTTCATCATTGAACTGGTTAATGAAATTAATTGAGTGCATGACAAAATCGGGGCGAGCGGATAAAAGTCGGGAGTTTACAAGTTCCTAGTACTTTTAGGTTGCGAAACAAAAAATTAAAAACCCGAAAACTCCCGAGGCAATTTATG
>JAIYAV010000183.1 GCA_027488855.1 Saprospiraceae bacterium | reverse complement strand
TATAGGTGAAGGTCACCGTAGTGGAACCGCCGCAAGCTGCGGGTGCGCCCGTGTTGTTGTTCGTCAATACGCCATTGCAGCCGCCGCTAGCGGATGCTGTAGCCAACCAGGTGGCAAAGGCGGTATTCACTGCTGCTTGTGACTGGCAGGCTGCCACTGTGGTATTTGTCGGGCAGTTTAATGAGACTGCTGCGTCATTGTCCGTAATGTTCACAATTACATTGGCCACTACAATGCCACTGAAAGTACTAGAAGTACCACTATAATTTGGATCAGCACTGGATATTTCGTGCGAGATTGTTTCGGTATGAGGGCCCTCAACATTGGTATCATCTACCGCAGTGACGGTCACCGTTTGAAGTGAATTCCAGTTGATTGGGGTAAAGGTTAAGCTGATCGGGTTGGTCGTGACTTGTCCAACAGCGGCACCAAAACCAGAGGCTCCATCATTTGCAACTAGGCTAGTTAATAGTGGGGCAGAGCCAACCACTATATTGATCGTTACATTGGAGGTAGGTTGGCTGGTAAGCACCACAGTATAGCCGTCGGTAGCACCACCTTCGGTTACGTTGGTAGAACCGCCCGATTGGGTCACCGTTACTCCGGCTACGTCATCATCCGTAATGACAACATTCCGCGTAGTTGTAGCACCCAGGGTAATGCCTGCGGAAGGATTGCTGATGGTCAGGATCGCCGTTTCGTTGGTTTCATCTACGAAATCATCCAATATCGTGAAGTTAACCGATCCCTCGGTATCACCATCCTGGATGGTGATGGTGGTAGTGTTCAGGTCGTAGTCGTCAGTGGTGATGCCGGTACCAGTTACAGCCAAGGTCACGGTTTGGTTGCCACTTACCGGGGCGGAGGCGGTGGCGGTGACCCTGACGAGGGTGGCGTCTACTTCGGTGCCAGAGGTAAGATCCACGGAGAGGTTGACAGTGGGGGCTGGTGCTGTGTCATTATCCGTAATGTTCACATTTACGCCAGCCACTGGAATATTAGAGTAACCAGCAACATTGGGTATATTGTGCGATATGGTGCCGCTATGAGCCCCCTCAACATTGGCATCATCCACCGCTGTGACGTTTACCGTTTGAGGCACATTCCAGTTGAGTGAATTAAAGCTTAAGCTGGTAGGGTTGGTTGTGATTTGTCCATTAGGACTTATATTAACCGTTACAGGGACGATAGGTTGGCTGGTAAGCACCACGGTGTAGGTATCGGTAGCCCCACCTTCAGTTACGTTGGTAGAACCACCCGATTGGGTCACCGTTGCTCCGGCTGTATCATCATCAGTAATGTTTGCCATAACAGATGCAACAGTAATACCACTGTAATTGGCATCGCTACTGCTGGCTGTATGGGAAATGGTTTCGGTATGTGGGCTAGCCTCATCCACAGCATCATTCACGGCGGTAACCGTCACCGTTTGAGCAATGTTCCAGTTGGCAGTAGTGAACGTCAGGCTAGGTGTTGGGTTTGTGGTAACTTGGGTACCTGCGTTGATATTGATCGTTACACTGGATGTAGGTTGGCTGGTAAGCACTACGGCGTAGGTATCGGTAGCGCCACCTTCGGTGACGTTGGTAGAACCACCCGATTGGGTGACCGTTACTCCGGCGGGGTTAGAGCCACCCAGGACGTTTTGCGTACCAGTGCCACTAAATCCACTAAGCACACACGTAAATCCGCCATTGTTACAACCATCATCGATTGGATTGACAGGCACCCAATTTCCGAATGTTAATGAGGGTGGATTCGGTGCTGAAGCGACGGAACTGTAATAATATACATAATCTCTCCTACCTTGGCCACAGTTGAAATTAGCATTAACTACAATCTCCCAGCGATTGTTAGCCGAAGACCATCTAACTGCCACAGGTTCTCCTCCGTTTCCCAGTATTCCAGAATAACTGTTTCGGGCAGGGCTTCCAGAGGAAGACGCGAAGGTCAAATTATCGCCAGGGAATCCTGTAATACAATTACCGTCATCGTATATCTGGATAATATTCCCAGCCTGCGCAGATAACTCTACGGCGCCGAGCACAGCAACTAAGGCAAATAAATACAGTGCCTTTAATAAGCGTATAGGGTAACTTATTGTCATGAGATAAATGATTTGTAATTTACAATTAGCTCAACAAAAGTAAGCATACAAATTTAAACCCCCTAATATTTAACAAATAATCATCGATTTTCTAGCAGATTAATACCCTTGAACGGTGCAAAAATAAAATTGCAAAAAAAACATACTTGATGCCAAAAAATATAAAACACATTTCTTATATTTGTCCAGCTTATTTTTTACTCCCTTTAAATTCCTTTCCAGACGACCACGGGACATTTACGACCTATTCAAAGTCGTTTAGTTGAATCATTCGATTGACTTAGTATTTTTATTTTTTCACCTTTATAAACACAATTCAATATGGATCCAAGTACTCCTTATTTATCTGTCGTCATGATGTTTGCAGGCAATTTTGCACCGGTAAACTGGGCATTTTGCGATGGCAAACTAATGTCCATTGCTGAAAATACCGCCTTATTCTCCTTAATAGGGACGATTTATGGCGGTGACGGCCAAGTCACTTTCGCACTACCTGACTTTCGGGGGCGTATCCCGGTTGGTACGGGCAATGGGCCAGGGCTACCCAGCATCGCCCTGGGGGAAATGGCTGGAACTGAAACGGTAACCTTAACCGTTCAGAACCTACCCATGCACAACCACCTATTAGATGCTTACAATTCGAATGCAACTGCGAATACCCCGGCGAACAACCTGTTGGGTGTATTAGCTACCGACTCCGACTACGTTGCTAGTGGCCCTACCGTCCCCATGTCGGCTTCATCGATAGGTTTCACCGGTAAATCTCAGCCGATCAACAACGTACAAGCTTCACTTGTAGTCAACTACATTATTGCAGTTGAAGGTATTTACCCATCGCGTAACTAGCATTTGATTCCAACACCAATGCCTCAACAGCCTAATAACCCATTGAATACAGAAGGAACAGGGGTCGTTTTGCTCCGCAAAATCCTGGATGAAAGGTATTTTCCGCAATTGGATTTTTACTTGTCTCAAGCCTCATTTGCAGATGGAAGCAGTACTGCTTCAGGTGGAGCCAAAACGGTCAAACACAACCTGCAAATCGAAGCACAGGATCAGATCGTGTTGCCTCAAGTCCAACAGCTCATTGCCCATGCATTGATGGATTTTCCTCTATTTCATGCAGTTGCTTTTCCTGCAAAATTGTATCCTTTTATCATCAGCAGGTATGAAGTGGGTATGGGGTATGGTTGGCATACGGATAGCCCTTTGATGGGAAGTCCGCCCGTACGTACAGATTTGGCGATGACGCTCTTCTTGAGTGAGCCGGATAGCTATGAAGGTGGTGAGCTGGTGATTCAAGATTCCCAAGGCACCACTTCCTACAAACCTCAACGCGGAGATGCGATCTTGTATCCCTGTCAATACGTACATTGTGTCAACGAGGTCAAAAGCGGGGTTCGCGTTGCTGCAGTCACCTGGATTCAAAGTATGCTTAGGTCGCAGGAGCAGAGACAGATTTTGTTTCAGCTCAAACAACTGCATGAGGCCCTGGCCCAAAACAACCCACACGCTCCGGAGGCAGTACAACTGATTCAAACCTGGAGTAATTTGCTGAGGATGTGGGTTGAAATCTAAATTTTTCATCATCATTAAACTTCTTTTACCATGGAAGGTATGATTGGTACCATTGTATGGTTTGCGGGGAATTTTGCCCCCAGAACCTGGTCTTTTTGTCAAGGTCAAACCATTAGTATAGCGTCAAACACCGCACTCTTTTCTATTTTGGGTACTACTTTCGGCGGAAATGGCACAACGAATTTTCAACTACCTGATTTACAAGGCAGAGCTGCCGTAGGCGCAGGTAATGGCCCTGGCCTTAGTCCACGGGCTTTGGGTCAAAAAGTTGGTGAAAACCAGACCACCATTACTGCAAACAATTTGCCAGCACACACGCACGCCTTAGTCGGGGTAGCTGCCGCAGGTACTCAAAAAACCCCTGGTAACAATTTTATGTCCAATACGGGTAATTCTGACCGTGAATACTTCAATGGCACTGGTGCTACACTGGTAAACATGGGCAGCACTGGTATTGCCCCCAGTGGTGGTAGCCAGCCCTTCAATAATGCACAACCTTATTTGGGCATGAATTTCATTATTTGTGCTTATGGGATATTCCCTTCGCGCAATTAGTGCATTTTTTGATGGTATTTTTCTTTTTGAGGATTTTCTTTTATTCATCCAAAAACGAATCAAAATGGAAGGAACTATAGGGCAAATTTTACTGTTTGCCGCATCTTTTGCCCCAAGAAACTGGGCTTATTGCCAGGGGCAAATCCTGAGCATATCAAGCAATACAGCACTGTTTTCAATTTTAGGCACCACGTATGGTGGCAATGGCCAAACTACCTTTGCACTCCCTAACCTTGCCGGACGCACTGCGGTTGGGGTAGGAACTGGTGCCGGTTTGTCCAACGTAAGTTTGGGAGAAATGGCTGGTACGCCAAGTACGACCCTCACTACCGCTACAATGCCTGCTCATACCCACCAATTGGTAGCTGCTTCCAATTCCGGAAATGCGCAGATACCTACAGGTGCTTTATTGGCCACGAATACCGACAACTCTTATGCCGCAACTGGGCCACTAGTGGCGATGAACAATGGCTCGGTAGGCATGACCGGATCTAGTGCTCCATTTAATAACATGCAGCCTTATCTGGGAATGAACTATGTTATTTGCTTGTTCGGTATATTCCCGTCTCGCAACTAATTTAGTTGGTTGATCAACTAGTGAGTTCATATGCCTGTGGCAAGCACTTTATGCCTGCCACAGGTTGTTTTATGTAATCGAAAACGTGTTCCAATGGAAGAAGTACTTTTTAGCCCACCCACTGCCGTGGAGATTGAACAATACCAACAATGGTGGAGTGCGCTCAGTCCCCCCTGGAAACAAGCCTTTAATGAAATCTTGCTGCAACGATCCAGCATTGATGATTTACCTTTGGTTACGTTGCACCAACTTTGGAATGCGCCAGCATTACGTTTTGCAGGGCCTAAAGCCCCCTACCCCAACATGTCCTTTGAATTGGAAAACCTGGATGGGGTATTGGCGTTGAAAAAATTACAAATTTTTGTCTTCACTTACCAGCGCCTGCGGGGAGTTGAAGACATTCAGCACCTGCCGCAGCTCAAATCATTGTTCATTTTTGAAAATGAAATACACAGTTTGGCTGGGGTTGAAAAGCTGCTCGATCTGGAGGAGATTTATTTTCAAGCCAATCAAATTAGTTCACTGACGCCCATCAGTGGTCTGAGTAAACTACATACCATTTATTGCGCTGACAATTTAATCGCTTCGCTCGAAGGCATTGGTAGCCAGCACAAAGCGCTCAAGCAATTGTTCTGTACCCCCAATCCCAACCTGCCACATTCCGAAGTAATGCGAATTGAACAGGAACTCGGCATTCGAGTAAAAGGGCCTTTATAAATTGGATTTGTTCGAACCAACAATCAAGCTTCCCGAAGCCATTTAATCATGTGGGGAAAGGGAGCTTGATTGTTGCTTGCTGCGTTTCTTTCGTCATAACAAAGTCCCATCCATTGCAACAGAGGCAAACCCAGGTAGCTGCCTTGAGCAAATTGCTCGATCAACCAATTTGCTTCCCCTTTGTAACCCTCCTGGTGAAAGACAAATTCTACAGGTAAGTTGAGGTAACGCAAGGCGGCATAAGACCACAACACCGCTGCCAGTTCGAGGCTTGCGGCAGGGTCTTGATTTTCATCTACATTATCTGACATTACAGCTCTGCGCTCGGGGGTTTCTGCCGCCAAATGACCAGCTTCGTGCAACAAATCGCCGGGATATTTCAGTTTTTCCAGGTCAAATTGAAGACAACCTTTATCAATTCTGATGCCTGGCAAAAAGGTAGGTTCGTCGGGCAGGGTGCAGCTTTTCCAGGCGATGCCGATTTCGTCGAAAAAGGTGCAGATCTTTTGGATTTCGTTCATCATTGATGCATTTTTTTAACTAACACTAGTCTTCATATTCCAACTCCTTCTTCAACGCCATAATCATGTTGCGCGCTGTATCCGTATCCATCAGTTCCAAAGCAGCAATGGTAGCCGGGATGTTCTGCTTGCGTTTGAGGCGTTTTTGTTGTTCATCCCAGGCAAAATCATAGCCAATTTGAGTAAACAATTCATCCGACCAGGCATTGCGCAAACAATCTATAACCAAATGTACCCGGGGAATGGTGCCTTCGTGCACAATGCGGTGCAGGGCATTAAAATTCCCGTACCAGCACTCCCCTACCCGCATGTGCAAGGGATTGCCATCAAAATAAAAGAGCACTTCGGGCTCGGTGATCAAGGGAATGTGGATGCGGAACACCCCATCCTCGTAGCCGCATTCGCTGTCACGATGGGCTTTGATTTCGCTGCCCGGGAAAAGTTTCATGAGGCGGATGGCCTGTTTGTCGCATTGAAAAGCCTGGGTGATTTGGCTAAAATACGGGCAGGATTGCAACAATGGAGTGTCCACGTATTCCTCATTGCCGTGGGTATAAATGGTATCGGTATTGCCTCCTGGGCTACGCAGGGAAATGATCGTCCAATCGCCCTGGTAGTCGTTTTTGTTGAAATGGTCGACCCAGGTTTCGGATTCACAAGTTTGTAGATCCGCCAGCAAAAGCTTGGGTTCGTAGGAAAAGGGCAATTGCAGAAAGAGGTTGTTCATCTCCGTTGTATTGTTCTTTTTATGAGGCTAAAAATAGGTAAAAAAATTAAAGTGTCTTATCTAAGCAGGAGAAAGAAATGAACACTTATTTTTGTAATATTACTAGGTTATCCTATGCTTTAAATCATCATTCATGGAAAAAATGCTTTCATTCAATGCACTAGAAAGTCTATTACAGGCTCCGATTTTGTATCATTTGTGGCTGCGCAACGTAAAAGGAGAGCCCGTAAAAGCCTATACCTGGCTGGAAGAGACTTATTTTTTGCATCAACTGGGACTGGGGATGGAGGAGGTTATTCGCTATTTATTTGAAGCACAACCGTCTTTTGCCGATTTTGAAAATTGGATCATCGGCAAAGATTTGGGGATAAAAACCGCTGAGGATGTGCAAGCGGCACTGGAGCGCGAAAAACAGGAAAGAGAAGAAGACATTCCCGATGTTTTTGGAGCGGAAGAACTGGATTTTTTGCAAAAAAACGGTT
>JAIYAV010000341.1 GCA_027488855.1 Saprospiraceae bacterium | reverse complement strand
GCTCCGCACCACACGACGCAAGCGTCGTGTTTAAATCGCGCAAAGCGCGAAAACGTCGTGATCGTCGTGCCGTCGTGGTGAATAAATCAAGCAGCGAAGCTGCGCTTTTGCCGCTCGAAATAGAACCAATCGACCCTGCCTTTCAGGGGTCGGGGGGTCGGAGGCCAAAGTAAAATGCTCAATATCAACCACAAATCGTATCTGGGGGATTTGTGGGCAATCGACAGAATTTAAGTGATTTATGGATTCCCCCACACTTTAATCGCTGTATTCACCACCAATTCCAACTTGCGCCACTGGTCATCGTGGGTCATCTGATTGCCATGGTGTGTAGAGGAAAAACCACATTGAGGACTCACGCATAGGTTCTCCAGCGGAGCATACTGGGCAGCTTCATCGATACGCTTACACAAGTCGTCCATGCTTTCCAATTGGGCAATTTTGGAAGATACAATCCCCAAGACCACCATTTTATTTTTGGGCACAAAACGCAGCGGCGCAAAATCGCCAGAACGCTCATCGTCGTACTCCAGGAAGTAGCCGTCTACATTGATTTCGTTGAACAATACTTCGGCTACAGGCTCGTAACCACCTTCGGCAAACCAGGTGCTACGATAATTACCTCTACAAAGGTGGATGCCCACCCGCAGGTCGGCAGGCCGATTGTCAATCACGGCATTGATTAGGGCCGCGTAGGTTTTGGGCAGTTCATTGGGGTCTTCACCACGCTCAGCGGCGGCGGCGCGCATCTTGGGGTCACAGAGGTAGGCCAGGTTGGTATCGTCGAGTTGCAAATAGCGCAAACCAGCCGCATAAAGGTGGTCGATTTCCTCCCGATAAGCTGCGGCCAGATCATGGAAAAACAAATCCATGTCGGGGTAGGAATTGATGTCGATCGATTGGCGGCCACCCCGGAAATGCACCATTGTCGGTGAAGGGATGGTCACCTTGGGGGTGCGCGTAACGACGGATTTCAGGTAGTTAAAGTCAGCGACCTGGATGTCGTGCTGGTGTTTGAGTTTGCCGGTTACACTCACTACGGGTGGTTTGAAACCATCTTCAGCCACTTTGGCATTGGGATTGCTTTCGATGCCCCCGGTGACGGTTACTCCATCCAGTTCTTTGAGGAAGTCGAGGTGGAAATAATCGCGCCGAAATTCGCCGTCGGTAATGGATTGAATGCCAGTTGCTTCCAATCTTTTGACGGTGTCTGCAATGGCTGCGTCTTCGATGGCGCGCAATTCAGCGGCTGAGATTTCTCCTTTTTTCCAGCGTAGGCGATTTTCTTTTACGGCACTGGTTCTTAATAAACTTCCCACGTGATCCGCACGGAATGGAGGTGTAGACATGATGAGCGATTTTTGTAGGTGATGCGATTTTGGGTAACTTGATGGGTGTATGAGTATCAGGTTGCCTGCTAATTTACGGGGAATTTTTTTAATGTCCAATTTTTTTACAAATCTTCCATTACTTTTATGGAAACACAATCAAATTTCCTGTACCGTTCATAAATCGCCTTAACATGAACATCAAAGCTCCAATTTTTTACCTGCTTTTTACCTCCATTTTTTTGCTTTATTCCTGTCAGGATGACGAAAGCGTTGAAGAGGATTTTGGGGTGGCATTTGGAATTCGGCAGGACAAAACTTTAGCCGATTATGAAGCAGTTGCCGCAGGTAATAATCCTGCTTTGCCCAATTTTAAGGCGGTAATTGCATTCAGTTATAGCTTGGATGGCAGCGCCAAAGCAGAGTACACCGCCTCGGGTACTTTGATCGCACCACAATGGATACTCACTGCGGCGCACAATTTTTATGATGCCAGCGAACAAAAAAAGCCAGCACCAGTAAAGGGCATTACCATAAAAACTGGGGATGACCCCAACAACCCCACCCAAACTTATGCGGTATCCCAGATTGTCATTCATCCAACCTGGCTACACGGTAATCAGGATTTCCAACACGCCAATGACTTGTGCTTGGTCAAATTAGCTAGTCCCATTACCACCATTACTCCGGTGAAGCTTCATTCCACCAGCACGGAGCCCATTGGCAGCACCATTTGGTTTTGTGGATTTGGCGATTATTCCCAAACTCCAGGGCAAGTCCCCAATCTGGACTCTAAAAAACACGCCATCGAGAATATCTTGGATCGAAAAGTAGAGGGACTAAAAACCACCCACGAAAGCACGGTTTATTCGGGAGGCCTGTTGGCTTTTGATTTTGACGATCCTCTTGGTGCGATTAATGCTTTGGGGGATAACCTTGTCAATGCTGACGAAGGTATTTTGGGGGCAGGTACAAGCAGTGCCGGAGCGGTTAATCTGGAGGGCGCCACAGTGGAAGGGGACAGCGGCGGGCCTTTATTTGTGAAAAACGGAAGTGTATGGGAATTGGCGGGGGTACTATCCGGCGGGGCACAGGATCCTGTGCTCGGGCACAAAAAAAGTGATTATGGCGACATCAGTGTGTTTACCCGGGTATCTACGTCCTACGGCTGGATTCAATCGGTTATCAAATGATTGCCCTGTTTCAGGGAATGGAAGGCCAACACACTACACACCCCCACCCATCCTTATGCGCCATTCCTTTGGAAAATAATTATTGACCCGGCCCTTGATGTTTTTGACCCAGCCTAAGTTGATGCCTTCGTAATTGACGAGACCCCAACCATCCGGGGAATCGGGCAGCTCTATCACTTCTTTGCGCAAGTATTTTAAGGCAGCAGAAAGGTCAAGGGTGGTGTTAGGTAAATCGGGATGAACCACAGTGCTCAAAGCCAAGGCCGGAGCAGGAATAAAATCCTGATGTTTTAAGGCCCCCAATTCAAGGACAGGATCCCAACGCCTCAGGTAGGGACTAAGCTCTTGAAAAAATTCAGTGCAAGCCCGTGGAACAGCCGCCAGTTCGCCATGTGGGCTTTCCAATACCAATAGCTCAGCACTGGATTTGACCCACTTTTGTAAAAAGTCGGCGTTTTTGCGGGGCGCATTTTTCCAAAACCCTTTTGTTGGAGTCGATTTGAGCACTGGGTAATGCTTCTCCTGACGCATGGCCGCGATGAAAAAACCTTCTCCCTGCACCTGATGGGGGTAACATTGGTAGCCAAAATCGCGAGCCTGGACGCCCCATTCGGCAGGGAAAGTCAAGGGTATAGGCGTCAGTTCAAGGTTATCCTGGGACCAGGCTACGTTCAAGGCGTTTTCAAACTCATTGTAGGTACAGGTGCAATAGATGAGGATACCACCGGGTTTGAGCAAGGGACTGGTTTCCGCCAAAATGCGCCTTTGGCGGGCGGAGCAATGTTGCACATGTTCGGGCGACCATTCGTTGACAGCATTGGGGTCTTTGCGGAATAAACCTTCGCCGGAGCAGGGCGCATCAAGCAAAATCAGGTCAAATTGGCCTTGCAAGGGGGCGAATTCCCGGCTGTCCTGGTTGCTACACAACACATTGGGGGAGCCCCATTTGCACAGGTTTTCCCGCAGGATTTGATAGCGGGACTTGATGACCTCATTGCTGACCAACAAACTATCAGCAGATATTGCAGCAGCCAACAGGGTGCTTTTTCCTCCCGGCGCAGCCGCCAGATCTAAAACTTTTAAAGGCTGATTCAAATCGATGACTTGGGGCAAAACTGCAGACAACAACATTGATGAAGCTTCCTGCACATAATACGCTCCCCCGTGTAAACGTGGGTCGAGTGTGAAAACTGGGCGCTCAGCAAGGTAAACTCCTTCGTTGTTCCATTTTACTCCGTCTGAATTTTCTGACCAATTTTTTAACTTCGAAGGATTGCGCCGAACGCTGACCGGGGTGGGAGAGGCCAGCGCGTGTAGAAATGCCTCGTAATCGGTATCGCCCAATTGCTGTAACATTTGGTCAGAAAAAGCGGCGGGTAGTACCGGACTTGGCATGCTTAGCGTTTTGGATTGGCGAATAATTCTTTCTCCACGATCTCACACACAATATGCCCGATCAACATGTGGCATTCCTGAATGCGCGGAGTGTCCTTGGAAGGAATATTGATGAGGATGTCGCACAAATTGGCCATTTTCCCGCCCTCCATTCCGGTCATCCCGATGACAGTCATAGACTGTTCGCGGGCAGCTTCAATGGCTTTGAGGACGTTGGGAGAGTTCCCAGAGGTGGACATGGCCACCAAAATATCTCCTTTACTGCCCATGGCCCGCAACATCCGAGCGTAAACCTCTTCGTACCCGTAGTCATTGGCTACAGCAGTTAAATAAGAAGTATTGACGTGCAGGGCTTCGGCGTACAAAGGCGGACGGTCAAAATAATACCGCCCGGAAAGCTCTGCCGCGAGGTGTTGGGCATCCGCTGCACTGCCGCCATTGCCACAAAACAACACTTTATGCCCTGTTTTAAAGGCCTCCAAAAAAGTATTGGCCATATGATGGGCACGCTCCAAAAGGTCTTCTTGCTCGTGCAGCATGGTGACGGTGTACAGGTGGGAGGCAATGCGGGTCTGGATCAGTGGGTGGATGTTCATTTATGCGTGCATTATCACTTTAGCGTAATTTTCCCAACTCAACTCCTTGGTCTTCTCCCGGATGTTTTCCCTTGGGATAGGTTCATCCAGGAAGCGCAACATTTGAGCGGTCATGGAATCTACGTCACCCGCTTCGGCCAAATAACCACTGAAGCCCTCCTGGATGGTTTCGGGAAAATGGCCAACCTTGGTGGCAACCAGCGGCAAGGCAAAGTTATAACTCAGGGATTCAATGCCCGATGGAGTGGCGTATTCGTAAAACAACACCACACAATCAGCAACCTGGAAGTATTTATGGACGTCCTCGTTGGGGATAAAGGTATTGAAAACCGCCACACGATCGCGCAGGTTCAACTCGTCGATCAAGGTCAGTGGGTTGTATTGTCGTTCATCGTCGCTTTGGCGCAAGACGATTTTTTTAGCCAAACCAAACAGGGTGTTTTTGATTTTGGTGCTCCATTTGGTATTGTCCAGGGTTTGCCAAAAGGATTCCCCACAAATGAGCAGCGAGACATCGTCACGCTGGGCAGCCACTTTTTGAAAAGCCGGAATTACATGGTGCAAGCCCTTGTATTTGCGGATAAAGCCAAAAAAGAGGAATACGTGCTTGCGCAAACCATGCTCTTTTTTGAAGGCTTCCACGTCAAAGTCCGCCTTGGGTTGAAACAGGTCGTAAATGGGGTGGTAGAGTTTGAGGACGGTTTGTACCGTTTTATCGCTGCTGCGCTGGCCTTCGTAACTCAAGTCAAACTGCCGATTGGGGTAGAGGGTTTTGAGCTCGTTAAAGGTTTTGAGGGCGTGTACGATGTAGGTTTTGGCTTTGCCAATCCCCAATTTGGTGAAAAATTTGTCGATGCTGCTGTTCTCCTTTTGGATGACAAAGTGCAGGTCGAGGATCACTTCGATCTCGGGATGTTGCCGCAACCAACTGACAATTCGCCCAATGGGAAGCCCTTGAATGGCAATGGCCCACTGAAATACCACTTTGTCTGGTTTTAAACTCAGGATGTAGCGGTAGGTTTCGTACCAACTCACGGGATTGTTGTAGTTGGTGATGTATTTGACCTTGATTTTGCTGCCTTCCAACAAATCCATCTGGCTGGATTTGTCAACAAATTCGCGGGGGATGATGGCGGGGTATTGCTGGGTCCAGGACACGATGTGCACTTCTGTGCCTGGGATTTTATCCAACGCACGAGCCAGGGAGGTGTTGTAATTGGAAATACCTCCTTTGAATTTTGGGCCAGGACCGAAACAGACTATTTTCATGATTATCAACTTATGGCTAGCTTTTGGCTTCGCCAAAACTTTTATTCACCACGACGTACACGACAATCACGACGTTTTTGCGCTTCGCGTTTTTGAGGCTTCGCCTCTTTTTGCTAAAACAACAGGATGGCAAAACGGATGAAACGGACTAAACGGATTGGAACGGATTTTTATTCCGCCTGCGGCGGATAAGGACGAGCCGAAGGCGAGTCAAAGTCCGTTTTTATCCGTTTAGTCCGTTTCATCCGTTTTACAATCCTGCCGCTCCACGCCGAAGGCGTTAAAGCGCGAAGCGCAAGAACGTCGTGATCGTCGTGTACGTCGTGGTATTAATAAAAGCAGCGAAGCTGCTTACAATTTTTTTATTGCCTCATCGTACACTCGCCGCAGGCCTTCTTCCAAACTGATTTTGGCTTCCCAACCCAGCGTTTCCTTAACGAAATCCATGTTGCAATACCGAGAATGAACCCCAACTGGTTTATCCAGTAAGGGTTTGATGGTCGGTTTATACCCCGCAAAGCTGCAAAAAACCTCAATGATTTCCCGGAAACTGCTCAGACGACCCATCCCGATGTTGATCGCCGTACCGTCGTGAATTTTACCCATGGCTACTTCTACACAATCCAACACATCATCGATGTGGACAAAATCACGCCCTTGATTGCCACTGCCCCACACTTCGAAGGGGTCTTCCTTGCGGGCAGCACGAGCAGCAATGGCGGGAATGGGGTAGGAGAGGTCTTGGTCTTCGCCATAACCACTGAAGGGGCGGATGCAGGTCACTTTAACCCCATAATATTGGGCAGTGATTTGAGCCAGGTATTCACCCGTCAACTTGCTCCAACCGTAAGTCATATCCGGTTTGCCCATGCGGTCGAAGTTGATGTCTTTTTCGCTAAGGGCGATGGCGTCACTTTCCGTTTGCAGGTCAACCGGGTAAGCGGCGCTAGAGCTGGGGTACAGCACCCGCTCAGGTTTGTGGCGGCAAATCCAGTAGAAGAACTCCGCATCGATGGACAAATCCAGGGCGACCATCATCGGATCCCCATCTATCTTGGCGCGGCCACCTACGATGGCTGCAAAATGGAATACATCGCTTAGTTTTTCTACTTCCCAGCCGAAGGGCGCAAAAAAACTGGGTGCATCGTGCAAACCACGCAGGACATTGCGAAAATCATCCTGGATGAACAACAAACGCTCATCCGCTCCGAAAAAAGTAGCGTTGCCAATGCTGCGTCCTTGCGGGGCAGCCAACCAGGTGGAGGGATGGGTACCTACCGACAAGTCGTCGATAAAAATGACTTTATCCTGGGTTTTATTGAAGAGTCTTTTGACCATGTTGCGGCCCACAAAACCGCAGCCGCCACTCACCAAATGTACTTTTTGCATTTGCACTTTTTGTATTATTGTTCGATTTCGAGCTCTCCGAGCACTTTTTCAACGATGTAATTGTTGCGATTGGGGGCACTGCGACTCACCAGTTCGGCCACGAAACCCGCTAAAAAAAGCTGGGTGCCGATGATCATACAGGTGAGGGCAAAGAAAAACCAGGGGTTTTCGGCGATGAGGGGAGCGCGTTTGACGTTGTTGATAACGTCATACATTTTAGATAACCCAATGAAAGCAACGGATACCAAGCCCGCCATAAAAACGACCAAGCCAGAAGTGCCAAAAAACTGCATGGGTTTTTTGCCATAACGACCCACAAAGACTACCGAAAGCAGATCGAGAAAACCAGTGAACAAACGGGTCCAGCCAAATTTGGAATACCCGTACTTACGGGCACGGTGCTCCACCACTTTTTCACCAATCTTTTTGAACCCTGCCCATTTGGCCAAAAGGGGAATAAAGCGGTGCATATCACCATACACTTCCACATTTTTAACCACTTCGTTTCTATACGCTTTGAGCCCGCAGTTGAAGTCGTGCAGGTCGATTTTACTCACCTTGCGCACCACCCAGTTGTAAAACTTGGAGGGAACGGTTTTGGAAAGAGGGTCGTGGCGCTTTTTTTTCCAGCCTGAAATCAGGTCATAGCCCTCATTGGCGATCAAGTGGTACAATTCGGGAATCTCATCGGGACTATCCTGCAAGTCGGCATCCATGGTGATGACTACGTCGCCATTGGCGGCCTGAAAACCAGAATGTAAGCCTGCGGATTTGCCGTAATTGCGCCGAAATTTGATGCCCTTGATGTTGGGGTTTTGAGTGCGCAATTGCTCAATGACCTTCCAGGAAGCGTCGGTGCTGCCATCGTCGATCAAGATGACCTCGTAACTGTAGCCGTTGGCATCCATCACGCGGCGGATCCAGGCTTCCAGTTCGGGCAGGGATTCTTCTTCGTTGAGCAAAGGGATAACTAGAGAAATGTTCATGACGATGCTTGAGTATTCGAGGGATTATTTGCCTTGAGTGAATCCCGATTTTCCGTAAGTTGACCAGGCTACTGCCAAAGCCATGATGAATCCACCGATCAAACCAAAAGTAAAGGCAAAAGCTGACTTTTGGAAAGTGGGGATGAAATCTTCGGCTTGGTACTGGTCTTTCATTTTCCAGGCATTTTCTTCTCCCAGCAGGTTTTTGCTGCGTTCGAGTCCTTCGCTGAAGAGTTCGGCCTGCAAATTTATCATTCCAGGATCAATAAACTTCAAAAGTACGAAGTAAAATACATGGGCAATCAGGTGGGTAACGACAAAAGTGCCAAAAGCAGTGCGCAAAGCGGGCTGCCAGGCGTACAATTCTGTCGTTTGGCGTGCTTCGCTGCGACAAGCCAGGTACATGGCTAAGGCATAAATGGGCAAAACGCCCCATTGTACTCCAGGATGGAAATACAATTTTTTGTCCATAAAATAAAACAGCAGGAGCCACAGCACTACTGCGACTCCTGCTATACTACCGAATTTTATCATGGTTTTGGCAAAGTTTGCGTGTTGACTGAATCATGCTGCAAACTTATCACCAAAAACGGAAATCCAGAAATTATTCCATCGGAGGGTTTCGTTTAGCAGCTGCTGCGGCAATCAAACCGATCAAGGCCGCACCAACCGGGGCAAACGCCAAATTGAGCAGTTGACGGTTCAGTGAAAAGCCTTTTCTCATTTGTTCAGTTTGAGCTTCAATCTGTGCTTCATCCATCCCTACTTCTGCAAACCAATCCGACATTCGGGATACCATGTTGTTGGCAAAATCAGGGTCAATCACCGTGATGTACAACAAATTGAACACACTGCTGATCAATGAACTGATTACCAAAATCAAAAAGGCAACCACAAAAGCTTTGCCAAAAGGAATGAGCCCGCCCAATTCGGTTTCGCGATAAGCCCGAACTCCCCGCGTGGCAAGGACACCACTAAGAATGAGGCTAACCAAACCGATTCCCATCAGGGAAAAAGACCAGACCATGGGGCTGAGGCCATTGCCGCCCACATACATTAAGAGTGTAAGCACCGCACCAACGATGCCGATGATTACACCCCAGCGAATGACATAAGGCCAATAGGAAGCATTAGGGTTTCCTTTTGTTACAGCTGAATCAAGAGTTTCCATGTGCGAAATTTTAATAAGGGTTAATAAATGCCGATCCGTTGTTGACTACCCCAATCACCTTTCCTTTCAACCTCACGCCTATCAAGGGAGAGTTACTGGACTTGGAGCGAATGTGCGTTGGCCCAAAAGTCCATTGGTGATGAGGATGAAACACCGTTAAGTTGGCTTTAGCACCCTCACGCACGATAACTTCCTCTAAATTGAAGATTCTGCGGGGATTGGTGGCTAGTTTTTCGACCAACTCGGTTTGGGACAGGACACCCTCTAAATGTGTATTGATTAAAGCATAAGTGGTTTCGAGGCCAATGGCCCCAAAATCGGCATATGGAAACTCCAGTTTTTTGGCTTCTTCTTCCAAGGGAACGTGGTTGGAACCGATCAGGTCGATGGTTCCATCTTTGAGTCCTTGCTTGAGGGCTTCAATGTCTTCGCTGCTGCGCAGAGGCGGAAGTACTTTAAAACCGCTGTCAAATTCAACCAAGGAACGGTCATCGAAAGCCAGATTGAGGGCGGCTACGGAGCAACTGACCTTGAGGCCCTTGGCCTTGGCTTGGCGCACCAGATCTACTGCAAATTGAGAGGAAAGATTGGCGAGGTGCAAGCGGGAATCGGCGTATTGCGCCAAATAAATATCGCGCTGCACCATTAGGTCTTCGGCCAGATTGGGAATACCTTTCATGCCCAGTGAAGTACTCACTACTCCTTCGTGCATTTGTCCTTCAAAAGCCAGGGTGTGATCCAGAGGCTGGTTGATGACGATGCCGCCAAACGCTTTGACGTATTCCAGGGCCCTAAGAATCATGCCATTGTCAGCAATAGCATGATTGCCATCCGAAAAGGCAATGGCCCCGGCGTAGTGCATGTCGATCATCTCGGTGATGTCTTTGCCCTGGCATTTGCTGGTGATGGCCCCGATGGGCAGAATCTCTACCAATTTACCTCGACTGAATTGTTTGAGGTAGGTCACCTCGGTTTTCCCATCTACGGCTGGTAAAGTGTTGGGTTGAGCACCAATGGTGGTGAACCCTCCAGCAGCAGCAGCGGCGCTCACTGAACGCAGGTCTTCCCGGTGCTCGTAACCCGGGTCGCCCACTTGTACCCCGATGTCCACCCAGCCTGGCGATACCTGAGCCCCCTCCATTTGAATGACCTGATCGGCATTGCGTTTGAGGTCGCTGCCAATGGAAGTGATTTTATCTCCCTCAATAAATAGATCGACCACCTTACCGTGATAAGGGGAGTTGGCGTCGATTACAGTGGCTTTGCGGATTAAAAAATTCATTTTCCTTCCTTCCTCGGTTTATACTTTCCAAAATCTCAGCAAAAGTATCTCAATCGCCAAAAAAAGCAAAGTCAAAATGATGCACCAGCGCCACAAAACGGTGCCCTGGTTGTTTTCCTCGATCTGGGCGGTCAATACTGCGGTGTCTAGTGCGGAAATCACGTTGACATTTTCACCAACTTTGGCGCTGAGTTCTTCGGGGCTAAAATATTGCAGGGCCGACTCGCGGCGATTGTAATTGAATGCGTAGCTGTGGTTGACTTGGCCGGGATTGAGGAAAAGGTCATAAAAGCCGGACTTTTTGATCTGATTGTTCATCGTCAAAAAGACTTTGGCACCTACCGCCCGCTGCTGGGGGATAAATTCACCAGCATCCCCTTTCATTTTGTAGACGATTTCTGCACTATTGGCCTGGTGGTCGGCTTCGAGGAGTTCGTCGCGGCCAATGATGTAAGCAATCCGGGGGTCAGTACCAGCGGAAATGGCCATTTTGTACAACATCGGGATAAATACCTCTCCACTGTTGACCAAGTTGTTGAACTCCTGGGCCAAAGGGGCTGCACACAAGTACAAATTTCCTTTGCCCTGCTTGTATTTGGACAAATAAGGGCTGCCATCCCGGTAGGAGAGGAGCTGCTCTTCGGCACGGGAATTGAAACGACCAAAGGTGAAATTCCCCTGGGTAGCGGGTAGGCGCAGGTTCGCGCTGCGGTTGAGGAATACGTCTTTAAAGATGAATTCCCCTTGATTGACTTCCCCTACACTTTTGCTGACTTGTTCGAAACTTTGGGGGGTGTTGGCAGGGAAACTTTGTAAAAAGGCGGCATAAGTCCCCAGATTGGCATTGCGCCCGGGAAAAACCAAGACATTGCCCCCATTTTCGATGTATGTTTTCAACTCAGCACCCATCCCCGAAGAAACGTTGCTGAGGTCGTTCAATACGATCAATTGGTAATCAACAAACTTGGAATAATCCAGGTTTTGATTGTTCACATCGCTGAGTTTGAAGTAGGGCAATCCATTGATGGCTGCTTGCAGGTATCGATTGGGTGTTGCTTCGTTGATGGCCAAAACCTTGATTTCATCCGCTACAAAAAAACTGAAGAAATATTGGTCATCAAACTGGATTGGATAATCGGTCAGGGTAACTTCAGCCCGTTGCCAACCCGTGCCGGAAATGGTAATGTTGACAGTGTCTACCCGATCGCCACCTGCACCGATGCTCAGCGAACCCAAGGGTTTGATTTCATTGGCATATTTGAGTGATACCCGGGCGTTTTCTACTGGGGTGGTGCTGTGGTTGTGGATTTTAACAAACAATGGGGTGGTTTGATTGGCCATGCGCACGGGTGCTTCAAACCAAACACTATCGATGCTCAGGTTTTTTTCCTGAACCGACTGCAATGGAATGAAATTAAGGGGCAAAAGGGTGTCCTGATAGGTGGTTAAATCCATTACACTGCGCTGAAAATCAGAAATGAGGTAAGAAACCTCGTTGTCCGATTTGGCCAATGAAAGCGCCTGCTTTTGTCTGGCTAAAACCTTGGACATCATTTGCACTTCCGGTCCCAATACAATTTCATCAATCATCACCAGGGCATCTTCCTTGTTCACGAGGCGCTGCTGGCGGCCACTGAACTCATTGCTCAAAATTTGAAAACGATCCTCTGGTCCATGGGCTGTTACGATCTCTCTGGCGCGTTGTTTGGCTTTTTCCAATAAAGGCACATCCTGGCTGGAGGCACTCATACTGAAGGAGTTGTCAATGTACACGCTGACTGCTTTGATGCCTTTTTTTACCGCCGTTTTTTGAGGAATAAAGGGTTGGGCAAAAGCAAACACCAAAAACAACAGGGCCAACAAACGAGCCGCCAAGACCAAAAAGTTGCGCAGCTTGGAACGCATGCTGGTTTCATCCTTCACTTCTTTCAAAAAGCGCACATTGGTGAAGTACACTTTTTTAAAACGCCGAAAATAAAACAGGTGCAGAATGATCGGGATGGCGAGGGTGGCAAGTGCCCATAAAAACGTCGGGTATAAAAACTGCATGGTCAGGATCGATTTACCAATTAACGTTGGTGTTGGATGGAAGGTTGTGTGGGGTGGGTTTACCGTTGGATTGTGCTGTGGTTTCCAAAAACCACAGCACAATGTCTAAAGACAAACCCCAGTCAAAAAAGCCGCCTACCGCTTCCGTTTCTTCGGGTCTCTTCTATCGCTTGCCGTAGTTCGCGGCGCAACTGGTGTAGTTGGTTTCGGTTGCTGCGGTTGTGGTTTGGGTTGTGGCTTGGGTTCCTCAGCGGGTGGATTTTTCAGAAATTTCCACAAACCAGTTCCTACAATCCCTAAGACACCAACAATGAGCGTAAGCGAGGAAGCCGTGGAAATGGCCTTGCCCTTGGTAAATGAAGCAGGTTCAAAACGGAACTCCACTTCGTGTTTACCCGCCGGGATGCGCATACCGCGCAGCAAGTAGTTGACCCGGATGTGTTCAGCGGGTTTGCCATCGATGTAGGCATTCCAGCCCTTGTTGGGGCCGTACCAGATCTCGGAAAACACGGCGAACTGCTCGCTAGGACTATCGCTCTGGTATTTGAGCTTTTCAGGATGGTAACTCGTCAATTTGATGCTACCTTCTGCCTTAGGATCAAAATTCTTGATGTAGGCATTGAACTCCTGGTGTACAATCGCTTGAGAATCCGGTGAAAATGCACTCAATGCGGCCAGTTCAATGTTGTCGGATTCGGCAATCAGGAGGGTGTCTACAAACCAGGCATTGCCTAAGGCTCCAGGGTTGATCTGCGACATGGGTTCTTGCTGCCCCTCAGGAGTGAAGATGTAATATTTGGTATTGAGCATGTCCAATACCTTCTTATCCCCCTGCGCCAGGAAACGCTCGATCACATCGTTGTAACGTTGCATTTTGGCGGGGTTGTAGCCACCGATGGTTTTGTGGAAATACGAAGTCATCGCCCACTGGAAAGCGTCGGGTTTGACTTCGTGTACGCGGTAGTACAGGTCTTTTTCCTTGTTGATGATTTCCAGGTCTACCGGACGAGCCTGAAAGTTGTTTTGGTAATCCGTTTTGGTGACAAAACTTTTTGGACTCACATAACGACGTCCAACACCCCAAACGTCAAAAATGGTCAACAACCCGATTCCTGCAATGGCAATGGTACTGTTGATTTTTTTGGTCACCCAGGCCCAAATTAGCCCTGCACAAAGTGCGATCAGGAAGAAACTGCGCCAGGCATCGCCACTGAATAAAGCTTTGCGGTCGGCTACAATGTCTGCTGCTACCAAACCACTGCTGGCCAACTGGGCATCATTGGCGCCAGTAAAGTTGAAAAAACTACTTCCCAGCAGGGCAAAAAACAAGGACAAACCTCCTGTCAAACCTGCGGAGATCCACAGTTTGGTCAGCAATTTTTTCGGATCTTCATCGGTTTTAAAAACCTGTCCCAGTGCTAAAAAGCCCAACATAGGCACCAAAAAGGCGGTCACACTCAAGACAGAACTCGGTGCCCGGAATGAATTGAACAAGGGCAAGTTGTCGAATAAAAATTTGTTGAGCCCGCCATCATTTTTACCCAAGGAAAGAATCATGGTAAAAATGACCCCAAAGCCCAGCCACCATTTTACTGGCCCTTTGACGGTGAACAAACCAAAAACAAATAGGAACAAAGCAACTGCGCCCAAATAACCAGGGCCGCTGGTAAAGGGCAAACCGCCCCAGTACATCGGCAATTCTATATCGGTCGGGCCTTGGTAACCCCGGGCCACTAAAGAAGTCATCGTTTTGGAATCAGCGCCAATGGGCTCGGCATTACTGCCCCCCGCTGCCCTCGGGATCAGGGTGGACAACAAGTCAATACCCGTGTTGCTCCATTGAGTAGCATATTCGAATCCCAGACCTTCTTTGGGTGCTGGGTTTTTGGCTTCAGCTGTACCTGGTGCTGGGATCTGGATTTTTTTGCCCCGCATGGTGGACTCCTTGTATTCCAGGGTAGTCAGGAGGTTGGAAGCCCCCGTTCCTACACCGATCAAACCCGATGCAATGATGAAGATAGCGGCCTTGGCAAAGTGCACCATTTCACCCTTACGAATGGAATCGACCAATTGTGCTACCCCAAAGGCCAGCATGGTCAGAATCAGGTAATAGGTCATCTGCACGTGATTGACCCAAAGCTGTAAGGCCGAACCAATGCCAAATAGCAAGGCTCCCGCCAAGTATTTTTTATCCCTAAAAGCCAGCAATAAACCTGCTGCCAGCAGCGGCATGTAGGCAATGGCACCCAGCTTAGAGGTGTGACCGGCTTCAAAAAGCACCAGGTTGTTGGTGGCCAAACCAAAAGAGATGGCACCAATGACTCCCACCCAACGGTTGACGCCCAAAACCACCATCAAGATGTAAAAGGCCAACATGGCTGAGATGAAACGACCAATTGGCCGTGGGATGTACAGTTGCATGAGGTTGTCGAAAAGCCCGGTTTGGTTGCCACTCCGCACGCTGGCGATCTGGTAAGTGGGCATCCCGCCAAACATGTTGTTGGTCCACAAGGGCATCCGACCTTCCTTGACACTGTAGTCGTTCATTTCCTTCATCATGGCCGTAACTTGTACGATGTCACTTTGACTCATGACTTTGCCAGAGAGCTGCGGCGCGAAATAAAAGGCCGATACCCCTACTAAAATGGCGACGGCGATCAGGTGAGGAATGAGTTGTTTAATCAGGTGGTTCATGAACGTGTTAATTTAAAACCGCTAATAACTTGGCCTAAAAATCCACATCAACGTCGTATGGATAAGTGATCAAATACTTGATTGCTTTATCGATGTTGTACCCTTCAAAAACGATGTTGTACAACATTTGTGTAATAGGCAGGCGCAATTTATAATAATTTGCCAAATGCCAGGTAATTTTGAGGGTACGAACCCCTTCGGCCAATTCGGGCATGGTGGCCTGAATGTCCTGCATTTTTTCACCCTGACCCAGGCGAAACCCAAAGGTATAGTTGCGACTGCTTTTGCTGGTGGCCGTAGCTACTAGGTCGCCAATGCCCGCTGTACCAAAAAACGCGGAGTTGGTCGTGCCCATGGCCTGGCCAAAACGCACCATTTCCATCAGGCCCCGAGTGATGAGCATGGCTTGCAGGTTTTTACCCAGTCCACGCCCGCGCAGGATGCCTGAGCCAATGGCGATCACGTTTTTAAGGGCTCCAGCCAGTTCAGCCCCGAGGATGTCGTTGTTGCCAAAAACGTGGAAAGCATCGGAAGAAAGCACTTTTTTACCCAAGTCAATGACCTCTTCATACACGCTTCCGATCACGGTTGCGGTGGGCTGGCCCTCCAGGATTTCGGTTGCGAGGTTGGGCCCTGAAAGGCAACCGACCCGGCGTACCACCGTTTCCTGAGTGATCACCTGACTCATGGTGCTCACGTGCTGAGGTTCCAGGAGTCCTTCGTCCATTTGTTCAGGAGTGATGCCTTGAATGTCAAAACCCTTGGTGCCGTGGATGAGGATATGGTAGGGGCGCAAATGTGGCCCGAGGCGTTGCATGGTGCTGCGAAAACCGTCAGAAGGAACGACAGGAAAAATCAGGGTGCATTTTTCAGCCAGCTCTTGCACATTGTTGATGGCGCTGATGCGTGGCGACAGCTTGAGGCCAAAATTCGAACGCTCGCGGTTGATGCGTTCCACCGTTTCAGGATTTCTACTGAACAACAATACGTCTACTCGACGTGATAATAGGTTGGCAATGGCGGTTCCAAAGGTACCCGCTCCAATCACCCCAACTGTCTGCTGAAAATCTGGCATCCGCTCTTTTTCAATTTGGCGTAAAAGTAAGTGTATTGGTGGGATTGATGCAAAAAAGAGTGGGGGAGTTTGATAAGGGAAGGAAAAAAATTAAAAACCTTGTACATTTGGAAAAAAATTGCTGGTGGAACTAATGACAATAACCGATGATTCTGGCTTTATCGGCATCGTCAATTTTGATCAATATCAATCATTTGTAGCAAGCAAATGGGATTTTGAAATGATCAAGGAACACATCATAGGTCAATCAAATCTAAATCGAATTCTATTTTGGGCAACTTGTCATGAAGAAGATTGGCGGGTAAACATTGTGGATGAAGCTACGGACACCGCAGCGTTCAGCGAGTTTCGTGGATTTCTGGAAGTAAGCGATCGAAGATTGTATCTATGCAATTATGAAACCTTGACTATGGCCGCGCAGTTTGAGGATGTAAAATTACCAGAAGCCCATTTAAGTGATTTGTACATTGAGTTGAAAAATGGAAAATATGGGCTGAAAATCAGGCAAATGTATGATCCTGAAAATTACCAGCGCGAGGAGTTAGAGGTTGATTTTGAAATTGTGATTCAAGAGGTAAAAAAGAACATGGAGATCTATCACAATCGCTTTGATCAAATTCCGTGGTGTAAGTGGTAAGCCCTCGGAAATAAACAGAACTAAACACTTTACTTCCCTCTAGCGTTTAAGTGATTGTAAGTGAATACCTGTATGAACTGGAAACTACCTGCCAATAAGTTTGTTTTTCCCAAAATGGGTCCTTGGTCGCGCCGCCTTATGCTCAGCTCGGTGCTCCTTGCTGGTGCCTTTGGCTTTGCGATCCGCCAGCCCAATGACGGCCCAGCCTCTCCAACACAGCCAAATACTGGCCCCGGCGGCTCAAACTACCTGCACGCCGAAGTCACCATGCGCGACTCAGCCAGCGAAACTGATGGTTATTGGTTGTTTGAACCCGCTAGCCCCAAGCCTGATTCCGCCCATGTCATCGTGTTCATGCACGGCTACGGCGCCTTGAATCCCATGGCCTACGGCGGCTGGGTCAAACACCTGGTGCGCAAAGGCAACATTGTCATTTACCCCCGTTTTCAGCGCGACATGTTGCTTACCCCCACGGAAAAATTCCCGGCCAATGCTGCCAAAGGAATTCGTGACGCCTTACAAGCGCTCAAAACTGGCGATCACGTCCGTCCCATCGATGGGCCCCTGATCATGATAGGCCACTCGTATGGCGCTGCTACTGCCGCCTATCTGGCCGTGAAATACAAACAATACGGCATTCCCCAACCCAAGGGCCTCTTGCTCTGTGCCCCCGGTACCGGTCCAATGAATGGTGCCAAACTGGACGACTACCGCAACATGCCTGCTGATACCAAACTGCTCATCGTCAACAGCAATGACGATCATGTAGTGAAGGAAAATTTTCAACGCACCATTTTTAATACGGCTATCAATACCCCTACCCGCAACTTTTTAAAACTATACGCCGATGAATACGGCACGCCCGCGGTGAAGGCGCACCACAATGCCTGTTACAGCCTGGACGAGTCGCTGGATTGTGGGATTCGTAATCCTACCATTTACCGCAGTTACCTCGTTGGGCAAACCAATGCTGTAGATTTTTACGGCTATTGGAAATGGGGTGATGCTTTGATTGATTGTGTACGGGCGGGGGAAAATTGTGAATTCGCCTTTGGGAATACTGCGCAGCAAAAGTCGCTGGGGACTTGGGCGGATGGGAAGAAGATTAAGGAATTGGAGGTGTGGATGCCTTGATTTACGATTCAACAAGAAGGTTATTTGTACTACCAAGTACTATGAATTTTTTTCACCCTGAGGTGTTTCTAAGATGTCTAAGATGGTTGATAAAATGTCTTCTTTGCCGCTTGCGCGCAAGCGTTTTTTTTTGAACCACCTTAGACATCTTAGGGACACCTCAGCGTCGATACATCTCAAGTATATTACTCTTTTAATAAGCAACCATGAATTTACTATCCCTCTATGTTACGTCCAATTAACTTGATTTTATTACTCTTAAGCGCCCAATTATGCTTTGCCAACATGGCCTCGCCGATTACTAAAGGCACCAGTAGCGGCAGTGCTTTTTCGAGCAGGGACATCGATATTTTATCCGAAAACATCCACATTAAGCTAAGGTCTGATTTCAAAACAGCCAGTTTTAAAATTGACTACCGGATTCAATGCAAAGCCGATGGGCAGCAAATTCCGCTCCTTTTTTTGGCACAGCAATACAGCGGCGATTTCAAAGTTCGAGTAGATGGGCATGAGGTAAGTGTGCAGGATGTACCTGCGCAATATGATTTTAGGGAAGGATCGCCATTTTTTCAGTTTAGTAGGTCTTTTCCTGACCGCATTTCCCAAGGTGAAGCTGCAACTACAACCATTTATTGGGATAAACAGAGTGGATCACTCTATCAACTACGCGATTTAAAATATTTTGAAACATCTCTTCGCAAAGGGGTTCACCAAATTCAGGTCGAATACATCGCAAGCACCTGGGTCGACCGCTCCGATTGGGTAAAAGAATATAGCTTGCCTTATGCACTTATGCCCGCGAAATATTGGAACTCATTTGGGACATTAACCATAGCACTTGATGCTTCTGATTTTTCAAAGGTATTGCAGTGCAATCTTGGCAAGCCCCAGCGTGGAAAAATGGATGCCGTCGCATATTGGTCATTTGACGAATTACCGCTAGATTTTTTGCGGGTTTCATATACTCCAGAAATTGGTGCTTTGGCTAAAACATTGATTCAGTTTGGTCCAGATTGTTTGGGTCTGTTTGGGAGTTTGCTGTTAATGATTCTGCACTTCTTTTGGTTGATCCGCTATAAAAAAGCGAACCCAGAAAGGAGTATGAATAAGCCTCTACTGCTGGGAAGCATTTTTGTTCCTTTCCTAGGAATCCTAAGTTACCTATATTCGTTTGAAGTAATTGATAAGCTGATTGGCCCGGAAGCAAGTCGTTTTCATGGCTATACGTTTTTAGTGTGGGTGATTTATCCTGTTTTGATATTGGGGTATTGGTTGATCGGCAATGCTTTTTTATTGCTTATTCCAAACAAGGAGGAAGTTAAAAAAACATAATAATCACCCCCTCCGAAACTCCTTTGGCGACTTCCCCGTCACCCCCTTAAACACCCTCGAAAAATAAGCCGGATCCTTGTAATTCAACGAGTATGCAATCTCCGAAATGCTGTACTCCGTGTGCAGCAAGTGTTTCTCCGCCTCCAGTACAAAAAACTGTTGCACCACCTGCGAAGCCGTTTGCCCCGCCACCTGTTTGCAAATCCGGTTGAGGTGGACGTCGGTGATCCGTAAATCGCGGGCGTATTCCCGGATGGACTTTTGGGGTGAGCGCGACTGGTGGATGTTTTGCCGGAAAGCGTTGTAATAATCGGCACTGCGTGAGCCATTGCTCTCTTTTTGACCGGAAACAGCGCTATACATGCGGAAAATCTCAGTCAACAAAAGCGTCAGGTAACTTTGCAGCACCAGTTTTTTTTCCAGCAACTCGTGTATCAACTCAGTGTACAATTGCTGAATAAGTTGGGTGATGTGTTTAAACCGATCAACATCTGCCGCTGCCTGCAAGACCAATACCTGGTTGAGTGCCAGCGGAATTTGGGGCGAGTTGTAAAAAATGGTTTCGATAAAATCTTGCGATAAGGTCAGCACCATCCCCTGTACATCCGAACTCAAAACAAAACCATGCAGGGTGTTTTCGGGTAAAATCAAAATACATGCTTCCCTAAGTTCCACTAGCTGATTTTGAAGTTGCAATTGTACAAATCCACTTTCAAACAAAAATACCTGGAATAAATGGGCGTGGCGATGCATATCGATGCGCCAATCGTATTTTTTGCTACGGTATTCAATGGTTTCACAATGCATGAAATTGGGCAAGGCGAAATCCCGTTGCTCGCCGTACAAGCCATAGAGTTGCTTTTGTGCTGGCATCAATGTTTGATTTGTACAAAAAAATAGCTCAAAAACACAAATATACAGTACTTCTCCATTGTACGGGATGCATTAATTTTGTAGCTAGTGTAGTTCAACTCATGAGTGAATGCACTAGTCAACACCTACATCACATGCATCACCACACCCGAATCGGCATCATCGGCGCCGGCCCCGCAGGCCTTACCCTTGCCCTCTTGCTGCAACGCAGCGGCATTCCTTGTGTCATTTTGGAAAACCGCAGTCGCGAGTATGTCGAAAACCGCGTTCGTGCCGGGCTGTTGGAGCAAAACACGGTAGACCTCCTGCGCGAGTTGGGTGCCGCCGATCGACTGAATGTGGAAGGTTTGGAGCACCACGGGGTTATTCTGTCTTTTAATGGCCAACGCACTAGGGTGCCTTTTCATGAACTGACCGGAGACCGGGGGATTACCATTTACGGTCAGCAAGAAGTGGTCAAAGACCTGATCGCCACCGCACTCAGCCGAGGCATTGACATCCTTTTTGAGGCAGATGCGACCCTGATTGAAGGCATTGAAAGTGATCAACCCATGATTCATTTTTCCCAAAATGGATCAGCATATACTTTGAGTTGTGATTTTGTGGCAGGTTGTGACGGTTTCCATGGCCTTTCCCGCAAAACCATGCCTGCTGGTTCCTACCGCGAATTCCGTCATGAATATCCTTTCAGTTGGTTGGGCATCCTGGCCAATGTAGCCCCCTCATCAGACGAGTTGATTTATGCCTATCACGAGCGGGGCTTTGCCCTGCACAGCTTGCGATCCAATGCGGTAAGTCGTTTGTACATTCAAGTGGACAATGATGACAAAATTGAGGCATGGCCAGATGAGCGCATTTGGGAAGAATTGTCAATTCGTCTGGGCACCGAGGGCTGGACGCTGGAACGTGGTCCGATTTTTGAAAAATCCATCACCCCCATGCGCAGCTTTATGATCGACAACATGCAGCATGGTCGACTCTTCTTGGCGGGTGATGCGGCGCACATTGTGCCGCCCACGGGCGGGAAGGGTTTGAACCTGGCGGTGGCCGATATTCGTTGGTTGGCACAGGCTTTGATCCATTTTTTTGAAACGGGTCAAGCTGATTTATTGGAACAATATTCGACCAATTGTCTGCGCCGCATCTGGCGGGCCCAGGATTTTTCCAACTTTATGACCCGGCTGTTCCACAAAGAAGTTGAACATGGTTCCTTTGAAAACCTGCTACAAAAGGCTAAATTTGACTACATCGGCATCTCAAAGGCGCAAGCGACTACGATTGCCGAGAATTATGTAGGCTTAAAGCATGTTTAAAATACCATCAACCTATGCAATGGATCACCCTGAATAACATCCCCATTCACTACGCGTACCAGGATCAGCATCAAGCTCGCACTTTTGTGTTTGTCAACTCTCTGGGCACTGATTTCCGGATTTGGGACAAAGTGGTGGAAGAACTCAAAGTTTACGGCAACATCCTGCGGTTTGACAAACCAGGACATGGACTTTCCGGCCTGCCTGAGCGCGATTTCCAAATCAAAGACTACGCCGAACTTACCCTGGCCTTGATGGATGCCCTTCAAATCGAACGGGCCGTCTACATCGGCTTGTCCATCGGTGGGGTCATTGGCCAATACCTGGGGGTGCATCATCCCGAACGTTTTGAAAAACTGATTTTGAGCAACACAGCGCCCAAAATTGGCACTCAGGAATCCTGGAATACCCGCATCGAAAAAGTCCAACAAGAAGGCATTGCCAGCATCGCCGATATGGTGATGAAGGTCTGGTTTTCAGAGGCATTTCACCAGGAACGGCCAGCGGAATTGTACGGCTGTCGCAGCATGTTGATCCATTCGCCGCTGGAAGGATATCTGATGGCCTGTAAAGCGATCCGCGACAATGATCTGACCCAGGACATCCCCAATATCGAACTTCCCTGTCTTTGTATTGGTGGCGGAGCGGACGGTTCGACTCCTCCAGCTTTGGTGGAAAGTATGGCTCAGGCCATTCCAGACGCCGATTTTGTACTCATCCCCGAAGCCGGACATATCCCTTGCGTAGAATCCCCCCAGCGGATGGCTACCGTGATCCTGGATTTTGTAATCTACAGCGAAGCCAAATCTTTGTATGAAAAAGGTATGCTGACCCGCCGCGCTGTCTTGGGTGATGCTCATGTCGACCGTGCCGAAGCCAATAAAACCACATTTGACCGCGATTTTCAGGAATACATCACCAACAACGCCTGGGGTGCCATTTGGTCGCGCCCGGGATTGAGCAAACGGGAGCGGAGCATGCTCACCATCGCCGTGCTTGCCACCCTGGGTCATGAAGAAGAATTGGCCATGCATTTTCGGGCGACGGCCAATACGGGAGCCACTTTGGAAGACATCAAAGAAACTTTGTTGCACATCGCTGTATACGCTGGCGTACCCGTCAGCAATACCGCTATCAGAATCGCCAAAGGTGTTTTTGGGGACAAAATTTTGTAAAATATACATTCATGGAAAACCGGCCGGGGCAACCCGTGCGGTTTTCCATTGATGCAAATTAAATAGTTATGGAAAACAAACGAGATTGGAGCGTACATCCGCCCTACTTGTCTCCGGGCTACAAATCAACGGTGCTGCGTGCACCGAGTAAGCCCCTGATCCCCATCAAACACACCCTTTCTGAACGCAGCGGCCCCGTGTTTGGCATGGACAGCATTGGCGCACTGGACAACGACCTCACTAAAAACGGGATCAAAAATGCGGAACCACTCGGCGAACGCATCGTTGTAGCTGGCCGCGTCATTGATGAACTGGGGCAACCTGTCCGCAATACCCTCGTAGAGGTTTGGCAGGCCAACGCCGCCGGGCGTTACATCCACAAAGTAGACCAACATGCTGCCCCAATTGACCCAAACTTCTTGGGCGGTGGCCGTTGTTTGACCGATGACGAAGGCTATTACAAGTTTTACACCATCAAGCCTGGCGCTTATCCCTGGGGCAACCACCCCAATGCCTGGCGGCCCAATCACATCCACTTTTCCCTCTTTGGGCGCAACATCACGAATCGCCTGGTTACCCAGATGTATTTCCCTGGCGATCCCCTTTTGCAATACGATCCGATTTATCTCGGAGTGCCAGAAAAGAGCCGAGAGCTTATGGTTTCCAAGTTTACGCTGGATTTGACCGAGCCTGATTTTGCCCTTGGGTACCAATTTGATATTGTCCTGCGTGGGCACGATGAAACACCCTTTGAAAATCGATAATGATGGCCTTGCAAACACCTTCTCAAACCGTAGGGCCCTACTTCGCTTATGGCCTTACTGCCGCACAATACGGCTATGATTTTGACCAGATTGCCAATGATGTGCTCGTCGCTGACGATGTGCCGGGGGATCGGATTCACATTGTAGGACGGGTATTTGACGGAAAAAATGAGGTCATTCCAGATGCTATGATCGAAGTATGGCAACCCGATATCAAAGCCTTTGG
>JAIYAV010000193.1 GCA_027488855.1 Saprospiraceae bacterium | reverse complement strand
GGCGATAAAAAAATAAGTGATCATTTTGCCAGAGGATTAGATAAGTAAACGTTTCATTTCAAGTGTCTTATCTAATCCTCTGGCTCAGGAAAAATGATCACTTATTTTTGCCCCACTACCTAAGGGTGGTGAAGAATATTATTTTACCACCTTAGAAACCATAGGCACCTCAGGCTAGGAGTGAATAAATCTTCAGTACTTTCCCTTATTCATACTCCACATCAATCCCCCCGAGATTTGAAACACCGAAGAGTCAATCTGGTCTCCATCTATAAACGCAGGTATGGTATGTTCAAAAAATGTAGAATATCGAATATACTGCCCCATTATCTGTAATTTCATTCTGGAATTTAAGGACTTATTCACCCCAATTCCAGCCCTGAGACCCGTACCCATCGCCTGAAAAACGTGGAAGGGTGTCTCATAATCCAGACTTGGATCATAAGGCGTATGGATAAACTTGCGCGAAAGTGGCACTCCAATTTGTGCCCCCACTTGTACAAAAGGTTGCAACTTTTCAGTACCAAACCTATACTGCACCAGTAGCGGAATATCCAGATAGGTCAACGAAAACTTGATTTGATTAAAAAACTCGGCATAAGTAAAATTGATGTTCACAGAATCGCGGAGCGTGCTGCGTTGAACCAAATGCAAGCCGGTTTGAATGGCCAAATGTTTGCCCACTTGCAGTTCGACGGGGATACCAAAGCTGAGCCCCAATTGATCGCGAAAACCTCCTCCTTTGAAATACCGCTCGGCAAAAAGGTTTTCTTCCATTCTCGTTGAACCCTGATTCAAACCTAACTGCAAGCCCAAATAAAGCTGGGCCGTTTTCTCCTTATAGGTTTTTGGAGCGGTGCTAGGTCTGCTTTGGCCGGGATACTTACACTGGCAATAATCGCCCGCCATTTCGATCAAAGAGCTAGAGGTGAAACGGTACTGCTTGTTCTGCGCTTTGAAGCTGGCGCATTTGTTTTGCAGGGCTGTTACTACACCGGATAAGGTTGTCAATTTAATGGCATAAAAAACACCTTCCTCTTCCAGATAATACAAGCTTGCTTCGCCAGCACTGCGGTACAAATTAACCTTACATTCCAATAGTGTTGTCAGCCATTGGCAGCTTGCACTTGCAGGACAGTAGGGCACGTAGCGCTCCTGCTCGCCAATCCGCACTTCTTTGATTTGGTTCAGTTCAAAAGAGGTTTCTGATGCGTTTTCCGAGCTTTTAAAACGTAGGGCTTTGTTGTTTTGAAATTGGGCAGCGATAAGGCCAGCTTTGGTTTCACCGTTTTGTAACATGAGTTGGCCCGCTTGAAAGCTATTGCCCGATTGGGGAAATGCCGGAAAACAATGTAGAATACAAATACTGAGGAATAAAAATGTACGCATGGTTTTGGGATTGAATGATGAATAATGTGCGACTTCTCCGAAGTAAATCCTGACTTCGGAGAAGTCACACATTTGTAGAAAAGGATCATATTAAGGTTTTACGACTTCGGAGAAGTCGCACATTATGACGCTTGTGGGTTCAAAATCAACATGTATTTATTGCTTCTGAAAAGCCTGACCAGCTACCAATTTTTGCTGTGCATCATACACTTTCAGATAATACTGTCCGGGTACCAAATTTTTCACCAACACTTCTCCACTTTGGCTGAAAGAAACAACAGGTAAAACCCGCCGCCCCAGGCCATCGTACACCTCCAATTTCAGGTTATCCAAAGGCATTTGTACCTGCAAATAGTCTGTACTCGGATTGGGATAAAGGGTCAATTTGGGCACATCACTCAAGGCGCTAGCCAGCTGTGGTGCGGACACTTGCGCCAAATCGGAGTTTGGTTCATTGAACGTAGCCACATCTGGCATCGCCGTTTTCCACAGTTCCTGCCCAATCAGCCCATCGTCTGCGCTGAACAACAACTCATTCAGATACAAAGTCAGTTCGGATGGGTTGGAAGAAGCTTTACCTTTGTTCAAATCGAAACGCAACTTGGTATAAGGCGCACCTGCGGGCAAATACCACAACTCACGCCCGGTGAGCGGCTCTTCGGCGCTAAAATGCAGGAAATTGCCATTGGGCAATAGTTCCCGGGGAAAACTACTGGCCAGGCCGGGGTTGATGTCCTGAAACAAGGTGGTGAAATTCTGATCTCCATTGGTTTTCCACAATTCTGCGCCGTATTTACCATCATTGGCACTAAAGTAGACTTCGTTGTTGAAAACCTTGAAATGGGCTGGATTGGAAGAAGCCACTCCGGGATTGATGTCGTTGATCAAATAACTGTATTTGCCCAAGGTATCGTAACACCAGAGTTCGGTACCTGTACCTGGAGTATAACCACTGAAGAGAATCTTGTTTTTGTACTCCACGAATTGATCCCCGGACGCGTCAGCTACGAACTCCACGATTTTGCCATTGGTGCGCCAGATTCGAGCGTATTGGGTTTTATCGACAACATTGAAGTAGGCGTATTTGCCGATTCTGGAGAGGGTTTGGAAGTGCCCAGAACCTAAGATGCCTGGATTAAAATCGATCAGTTGATAAGTCCCAGCGGCAGTGCCATTGCTGCGCCAGAATTCAATCCCGGATTTGCCATCATCCGCTTTAAAGATGACAATACTATCGCCAAACGTACCCGCTTCACCAAAAAAGATTGGCTGCGAAGAACTCGCTCCCGGCCAAATGTCCTTCAGTAATTTGGTGCCAGCTGCAGTGCCATCACTGATCCAGAGCTCATTGCCCGTTTCGGGGGTTTGCCCGCCAAAAAGCACCTTGTCTTTGAGTTTGCTCATTTTGCTGTAAGCCCCTGGAAGGTAGCCTGGGTTGATATCTTTTACCAATGTTCCTCTCTCATTCGTGACCATACTACGCCAAAGTTCTCTACCAAGGGAGTCCGTACTGGCGTTAAATAAAAAGGTTATATCCTTGAGGGGTGTAAAGTTAGTGGGGAAGCTGCCCGTACGGCCAGGGTAAATATCCTTCAACAATCCCGTGCTCGGTCCATTGCCCTTGCTGACCCACAGTTCGTTGCCCGTAGCGGGGTGAGTAGCGGTAAAGAGGAAGTAATTTTGGAATACAAAAAAATTGCCCGGATAGGAGCCATCATTTTGGTCGTTCAAAGCTTTGACCAAAAAAGTTTTATCGGTTCCGTTGCTCATCCACAATTCTCGGCCATTTTTGTCGTCTTCGGCGCTGAAAAATACCTGGCCGCTGTAGGGCGTTAGGCTGTGAATATTCGGAGATTCTTTACCTGGGTAAATGTCTTTGAGCAAGCGGGGCGGAGTCAATACGGAATTGCGGATGACCCACAATTCTGCGCCTCGTTGTTGGTCGTGGGCGAGAAAATAAAAAACGTCTGCAGAGCTTACACCCTGTAGATACTTACCCTCCGGATACCCAGGCGCTGACAAGGTCTTAACTTTGAATTGCCGTGCTCCAAATACATCGAAGTACCACAGTTCTTCAGATTTGGTGGTATCGTTGAGCAAACAGGTAAGAACACCAAAATCAAAGACTTGCAGTCGTCTAAAATGAGAACTGGTTTGTTTGTTGGAAAAAAAGTTACCAGCTGCCTGGGTGCCATTGGGGGTACCATTGCTGCGCCACACCTCTGCGCCGCTGTTGGCAGTATGGGCCACAAAAAATAGGGTGTGGTTGTTTACTGCAAGATTTTGAGCGTCACTGCTGCTTGGCCCCGGTAGTACATCCAGGTAGATACTGGCAGTATTGCCGTCGGTGGCCCAGATTTCTTGTCCATACGTTGCCTCCCTGCCAGTGAATAGGAGCTTTCCTTTGTACAGGAGCATTCCGGAAGCCATTGGGTTATTGCCGGTAAAGTCTTTCAACAATAGGGTGCTGGCATTGGTACCCTTGCTACTCCACAACTGCACGGAGTTTGACTTATGCCTTGCACTGAACACCACACTGTTTTCTACACTCCCCATTTCAATCAACTGGATCAAATCCGGAAAAGTAGCAACTTGTTCAACCTGGGTGGAGTTGGCACGTATTTTCCAGAGCTCGCCACCAGTATTGGTTTTGATCCAAAAAAAAACTTCTTTCCCGGCCCGAGTAAAAAAACCGTGATTGCCAAGACTGGCCCCATTGATGCCCGTAAAATCTTTCAGCGCTTGCAATTGGCCATTAAAAAAATTGTAGCGCCAAAGGGTAACCGTTGTTCCTTCGTAAGTCAGAAAATAGCAGCGCTCATTGACTACTTCGACAGATAAATAATTGCCGCTGGCCTTACCTTTCGCAGCATCCAGTATCAATTTGGTTCCAAAAGCTGTTCCATCGCTTTGAAACAATTCCAGGCCGTATTCCTTGCTGTCGGCCAGAAAAACAACTCCATTGGGAGCAGTGCGAATCAGGTTTGGGTTGGCCCCTTTGGGCAATGGGTTGATGTCAGCCACGAGGGTTTGGGCAGTGGCAAAGCGAGTGGCCAGGAATAGGCTACTCAAGCTGAGGCAGAGCAACAGGGTTGTTTTTTTCATGGTAATTACAACAGTGTCTATCAGGATTACGTGCAGCAGGGTTATGGGGATACTTGCAGGTAACCTGGAGCTTGAAATACAAGTTTACTGTTGCAATTTAAGGGAAATGAATTATTTCTCCAAAATATTTGTCTCCCAGGTAATCTTCGCCGTTTTTTCCAAAATCTTCGCCACCGAGCAATACTTTTCCATCGACATGTCCACCGCCCTTTTGGCTTTGTCTACATCCAGATCCCCATAGAGGTTAAAGGTCACATGAATATCGGTAAACAGCGCTGGTGTTTTGTCTTTCTCCCGTTCCCCGTTCAAGGTTACTTTGATATCGTTCAGGGGTTGCCGCATTTTGCGCAGGATATCGATCACATCAATGGAGCTACAGGCTCCCAGGCTGCTCAGCAGCATTTCCATGGGCCGCATGCCTTTGCCACCGCCACCAATGGCTGGCGAAGCGTCGGTTTCTACGGAATTTCCTTGTTCGTTGGTCGCCTTCAGATTAAAGGCATCGTCGAGACGTTCGAGTTGAATGAGCATTGTTTGTAGTTGTAACGTTAAAATTTTTCCGACCCCGGCAGCGCCACATTCGACACCGTCCAAGCCTGCGAAGGCCTGGGACTGGCATCTACCTTAGCTTCTGGGGAGAATAAAAAAAGGCGGATCAAGGATTCAATGCGTTGAAATTCAACCAAAAACCCATCGTGCCCATAAATACTCTCCAGCACGGTATACTGTGCCCCTGTGATGCCTTTGGCAATTTGTTCCTGCTCCCGAATGGGAAACAACAAATCCGAAGCAATGCCAATCACCAGGGTATTCGCCTTTACCGCACGGAGTGCTTTTTCTATACCTCCCCTACCCCGGCCCACGTTATGGCTGTCCATCGCACGACTCAAGGTCAGATAAGAGAAAACATTAAAACGCCGCCAAAGTTTTAAGCCCTGATAGCGCTGATAAGAACTTGCCCGAAAATCTTCCAACTTATCGGCATCATCCGTTTGTGACAACTGGTAAGTGTCGTAGCTGCGGTAAGACAACATGGCGATGGAGCGCGCAGTTTCCAGGCCCTTTTTACCCGCTTCTGGGTTGTTTTCTTCCAACAAGGTATTGTCCGCATAAATGGCCATGCGCTGCGATTCGTTGAACGCAATGCCCCAGGGCGAGTGCTGAGCATTGGTGGCCAAAAGCACCAGGTGCTCAAACAAATCGGGCTTTTGAATGCTCCATTCCAGCACTTGTTGCCCCCCCATTGAGCCGCCCAAGGCGACATGGATTTTTTGGATGCCCAGTTCTTCCCGCAGCAATTCGTGCGCCGCCACCATATCCCGCACAGTAACCAGCGGAAAACTGTGGCCGTAAGCTTTGCCGTTGAGTGGGTTGATGCTCAAGGGGCCAGTACTCCCATAGCAAGAGCCCAGCATATTGGCACAAACGATGAAATACTTTTCTGGGTCAAAAATTTTGCCCACGCCTACCAATCCATCCCACCAGTCTGCGGCCTCGGAATTGCCCGTCAGAGCATGGCAAACCCACACGACGTTGTCGCCCGCAGATGAAAGTTGACCATAGGTATGGTATGCGATTTCGATTTCTGGCAACGTAGTGCCACATTCCAAATGGAAAGCTTGGGAAAGCTTCCAAAGTTTGGGTGATTCAGCCATTGACTCTAAGCGATTTTATATGCCCATTAATGGCGGGATTTGGCACCGTTGCCTAAGAGATGAAAGATGAGAGATGAAAGATGAAAAAGCACAGTGCTTTCCTTTTCATCTTTCATCTCTCATCTTTCATCTTTAGTATTGCATGGTTGCCAGAGGTTCATCGAGCCCGTTCTCTCCCCTCTTCTGTATAAAATCACACCTTACGTAAAAGAAGTGATCAGGAGTGCAAAGTTATATTGCCGTGGGGAAAAATCAAATACTGGGGGCGATAAAAAAATAAGTGCTTCATTTTGCCCCACTACCGGGCGTTAAATAGATTAAATAATTGTTAGTTGTCTTGCTTTGCTTGCACAATTGCGCAAGACACTGCATATTTACATTTTGTCTGAATTTTGAAGGATCTAGTACATGAGCAAAAGAAGAAGGGTCATCTTTATTGACAACACCCATCCTTTTCTATTTCAACGCCTTAGTGAGTTGGGTTTTGAATGTGAAGCCCATTATCAAACCTCACGCGAAGCACTTTTACCCCAATTATCCGATTGTTTTGGCCTGGTGCTGCGCAGCCGTTTGCGCATCGATGCCGAGCTCATCAACTCCGCAGAAAATTTAGCATTTATTGCGCGCAGCGGGGTTGGATTGGAGCACATTGATGTTGAATTGGCTGAAAAACGGGGCATAAAAGTGATCCCTTCGCCTGAAGGAAGCCGGGATACTGTAGCCGAACACGCCATTGGCATGCTCCTGATGTTGATGAATAAGCTGGGGCTGGCCGACCGCCAAATTCGCGATGGCCAATGGGTTCGAGCCGCCAATCGGGGCATCGAAATCAAGGGAAAAACCATTGGGATCATTGGTTATGGCAACATGGGCTCGGCTTTTGCGCAAAAAATTCGCGGTTTTGGTGCCCGCCTGATCGCCTACGATAAATTTAAAACCAACTATGGGGACGAACTGGTAGAGGAAGTTGCACTGGGACAAATCTGGGCGGAAGCCGATATTGTCACCTTACACATTCCATATCTGCCCGAAAATTACCATTTCGTCGACCACACTTTTTTGCAGCGCTTTCAAAAAAACATTTTTCTCATCAACACTGCCCGTGGGACGGTGTTGAATACGAGTGATTTGGTGCAAAACCTCCAGTCGGGGAAAGTGCTGGGCGCGGCTTTGGACGTATTTGAGTACGAAGAGCAATCTTTCGAAAACCTCAAACCAACGGAACTGCCCGAGCCATTCCAGTATTTGCGCAAAGCGGACAACGTGGTGCTGACGCCCCATTTGGGTGGTAGTTCCGTAGAGTCCAACGAAGGCCATGCCAGGGTTTTGGCGCAAAAAATCGAACATTTATTTTGTTGATTGGTATAGTTACATTGATTGATGAGGATGCAATTGTTTTCAAATACCGCAGAAATACAGGGCAAACACGAGGTGGTCTACAACCTGATGGAAGTAGCAGAAGGGCTTTATTTGCCCAATGCCTACATCGTTAGTGTGGATCAGAGCGACTTATTTGCACACATTCGGCAAAAAGCCCTGGACGATACCATTGGGGCTTTCAAATTGGAGCTTGATGCCGTTCGCAGCAAATTGTTCGCCATCATTGAAGAGCTACAGCCCAAAAATCTCGAAAAAAAATACAGCCCGCCCAAAAAAAAGGTCAAGCCGCTGGAGGAACTTTGGGCGGATAAAGACATCCAAGGCCCCATCTCCCTTTTTGTACACCGCAAGTTGGATGAATTGTTGGTTCAAGTGGTAGAGCACCGTTTGCCCCTCACCTGGAACGTTGACCGCCGGGGTTTGGTGAAGGATTTTGTGATGCAACTGCCGGAGAAGGGTGCCGAGTTGGACGTGCACTTGTATTTCAAAAAAAACCAGGACAATGTCCAATACCGCCTCCGCCTCAGTGAAGGCGAAGAAGAGCCCTGGGTAGTCAGTGCAAAAGAAGTCATTCCAATTACCAATCAATCCGCCTGGCTGTTCATTGATTACCGCTTGTGCAAGGTTGCCGAAATCAACGGCAACATGGTCAAACCTTTCCAAAAGCGCGACGAGGTCATCATTCCTGCCAATTCGGTCAAAACCTACTTCCAAAAATTCATCCTCAAAGTAGCCGCCAAGGTCGACATTGAAGCCGAAGGGTTTGACGTGGTAGTTTGGGACGAACTCAAAGCCTGTCAATTGGAACTGGTGCCCAGCGTATTCAGCGGAGAATGGGTACTGTCCATGCACATGATTTACCCTGCCCAAGCCAGCTTTAATTGGAATGACAGACGGGACAAACGCACCAGCCTGGAGTTTGGCGAAGACGACGTGCGCATCAACCAGGTGCGCCGCAACCGGGGGCAGGAAAAACGTTTTGTCACCGCCATCAAAAACTTGGGTTTACAGAATCCTGAAGCTTCTTATTTTACACTGCCAGATAAAGGCGCGGACCCTTTTCATTTGCTCGATTGGCTGCTCACCCATCGGGAAGAACTGAACAAGCTGGGCTTCAAAGTGGCACCAGTCCAGTTGGAAGAAAAAAAGGTCTACCTGGCCAAAGCTCAGTTGAGCATCCATTCCGAACGCATCAACGACTGGTTCGACATATACGGTGAAATCCAGATCGGTGAATTCAGCATCCCCTTCCTCGCCCTGGCCCGCAACATCCGCGAAGAAAACCGCTTTTACCCCCTGCCCAACGGCGAGTTTTTCATCATTCCCCTGGAGTGGATGGAAAAATTCCGTGCGCTGATGCAGTTTGCCCGCAAAGAAGGCAATGCCCTGCGCCTCAACAAAAGCCAATACACGCTGGTAGATGAGTTAAAAAAAAAAAAAAAATCGGGTGCCGAAGACGAGGCCACTGACCTCGCCGATTATGTGCCCGGCAAGAAGCTCAAAGCCGATCTGCGCCCCTACCAACTCGAAGGAGTGCGCTGGCTGATCAAATTGTACCGCAACGGCCTCGGGGCTT
>JAIYAV010000374.1 GCA_027488855.1 Saprospiraceae bacterium | reverse complement strand
TCTTCCGTGGCCCTCTTCCTCACCATCCTGTGGACCGTGGGGATTGGCCAGGGAACCAATGCTACCTTTGCCGTTGGCCACATAGATTTTAGCCCCCTTTACCCGCACTGAGGTGGGGTACCAGCCCGTGGGAATAAAACCCTTTACCTCGGTTTCACCAACTTCTGCGATGTCAAAAACCACCAGGCAATTGTTGTCGGCATTGGCGACAAAGAGGGTTTTGCCATCATCAGCAAGGGCGAGCGAGCTGGGCGCACTGCCCGTTGGAGCATCCGGGTACAGGGCAGCGACCAAGGTCTCGGTCACTTGCCGTTTTTGCAAGTCAATCACTTCCACCGTATTGTCGTCGGCACAAGCCACAAACAAACGCCCGCCATCCTTGCTTTGCACCATTTCAGTGGGGTGTAAGCCAGTAGGGATTTGAGCGCTGATTTTTTGCTGCGCAATGTCGTAAATGGCCAAGGCTTTGCCACCCCAGAGGGAAATGTAGAGTTCTTTTTTGTCCTGAGACAAGATACAGGCGTAAGGTTGTGCACCCAGCTCAATTTGATGCCGCACTTTTTTCAGTTGCAAGTCGAGAACGTACAGCATTTTGGAATCTTTCCCCAGTGCATAAAGGGTTTGAGCGGGTTCATCCAGGCAGAGTCCTGCTGTCCAGATGGCCGCTTTGGGCCAGGTTGCTCCCAGTGCAATGGAATCCTTGAGCATTAATTTGTCGTTGACGACTTGGTACTGCCGTACATTGTTGTCGTTGCCACCTGAAGCATACAACACATCCGCTTTGGCATTCAAAGCCAAGCCATACCAAGCCTTGGGTACTTCCAGAGTATGGAGCACGCTGTCTTTTTCCAAATCAACCCATTGCAGGGAATGCCCACTTTGGCCATTGTTGCTTACCGCAGCGCGGCGGCCATCGACACTGAGCAGTACTTGCAACGGAAGGTCACCCAATACCAATTGTCGGCCAACCGGGCTAATGCTCCAACCATCCGGCAATTCAATGCGGCGTGGTGGCAGTTTTTCGGAACCAAGGGTGGCCTTTTGTTCCTGGCAAGCCAGAAAAGAAAGCAAGAGAATGACACAAAGCAATAGATTGCGCAACATAAAAATAGTTTTGCGGAAAATTACAACGGTATCCCTGAATTCACTGAAGCATCAGGGTCAAGTTTTTGTGAAGTTTAGGTTATTTGTCGAAGGCAAAAACGGGTACCGGAGTGTTTGCGAAGGTATTTTGGATGATCCGCTGAATGAGCATCTCGATCGATATCCCGGCGTGCTTACAAATGGCGGGCATCAGGGAAAGTTCGGGATCTAGATTGGGCATGGCATTGACATCCAAGGCATAAATCTGATGTTGGGCATCCACCCGAAAATCGGTTCTGCTCATGCCTCTCAAATTCATTTTTTTGTGGATATTGAGTGCAGCAGCTTGTAACTCATCGGCCAGACCAGCCGCTAAATCGGGAGAAAAGCAGCGTGCCGTTGCCCCAAAACTCTTTCCCGCAGTATACACCTCTTGGCTTTTGATGGGATAAATTTCAACAGGTGGCAAGGCTTCAAAATCCAAACCTTCAAAATTTGGAATCACCGCCACGGAGAACTCTCTGCCCGAGATGTAAGGCTGTAGAATGAAATCCCCTTCCAGTGCTTCCCAATGTTGAATAAACCAATTTCCAGATTCAATTTGAATGTCGCGGTGGCAACTACCCAGGCGAGGTTTGCGCAAATACAGCTGCTCCGACTGCAATTGCGCCGGCGAATGAATGAGCTGAGGGGTGCCTACGCCCAATTCGGCACAAATGTTTTCCAAACCTGCTTTGTCCTGGGCCATCAACATGGCAGGAGTGGGGGAAGCGGTGTGTAGAATCCCATTTTGGGTCAACCAATCGGCAACTTCTACTTGTCCGGCATCTCGGTAACCATAACAGAGGTTAAAGACCAGATCAAATTTTTTCAATTCCTGAGCAAAAGCAGGCGTAAAATCAACAAAATGAACAATGGAAGGGCTGAATTCACAAGGGGTGTGGTCTGTCAGAAATTGTAAAGTTCTGTAACTTACGTTTTCTTTCCATGGAGTAAGGGCTGATTCAGTGTAAAGGTAAGCAAGTTTCATGAGGAATGATTGTTTATGGATTTAACATGAAGTGACAAAGACTGCGGGCAAGTTGAATTGGATAAGCTTTAGACTTGATTTAAATCCTGCGAAAATAAGTTTTATTAATTGAAATAAAATAGCTTATACATTACCTAAACGTTAAATAATCGAATTGATTGATGATAAAAACAGGCATTAGGGTGAAGATATTGTGAATTTTATTCTTTCCTTTGCTACGCAAAACTCAATTAAACCACACGACATGTTCCTATTTATCGGCCAATTGATTGATTTTATTCTACATATCGATGATCACTTATTGGAAATGGTCAACCAATATGGCAATTTGGTTTACATCATCCTTTTTGTGATTGTTTTTGCTGAAACGGGTTTGGTAGTTACCCCCATCCTGCCTGGGGATAGCCTTTTGTTTGCCGCAGGTGCCTTGGCCGCTAGTGCCCAAAAACTGGACATCACCCTGCTGATCATCCTGTTTTTTGTGGCGGCAGTATTGGGCAATACGGTAAACTATGCGATTGGACGTTATTTCGGTCCACGCATTTTCCAGATCAAAAGCCGTTGGATCAAAATGGAATACTTGGAGCGCACCAAGGCGTTTTATGACAAGTACGGCGCGATGGCGGTGGTGCTGAGCCGTTTTGTGCCCATCATGCGCAGTTTTGTGCCCTTCATTGCCGGAGTCGGCCAGATGAGCTGGGGCAGTTACATGTTTTACACCATCTTTAGTGCCTTCATTTGGGTGGTACCGATCACCATGTTGGGCTATTGGTTTGGCAATGTGCCCGTGGTGAAGGAGAATTTTAGTCTGGTGGTACTGGGCGTGATTGGCATCAGCGTACTGCCAATTGTGTACCAGGCGCTGAAAGGGTATTTTACCAAAAAGAAAGAAGCGTAAGCAATAAACAGTATAGTAGAGACACACAACCGTGCGTCTCTACTATACTTGAAATTATTATTCAATCAGCTCCACCTTGAAGTCGTCTACAAAAATTTGATTGCGGTTGGCATTGAAGAAAAAGCAACGCAAGTCATTTTCAGGGTTGTACAGATTGCCCGTCAAAGGCAGTTCCAGCGAAACTTCGATCCATTTGTTGATGCCCAACTGACCAGTGACTGGCGCGGATTGCACCTTGAGTGGCGTAATCTTGGGGTCCCAAATCTGGATCACCATGTCTACCGAAGAATTGGCCGCTGGCAACAATACAAAGGCCGAAAATTTGACCTTCTTGTATTTCTTGGATGAAATTTTGTTGAACTTCCGAATGAAGCCAATGCTGTACTCCAACGTAGAATCAATGGCGTAGTAACACTCGCCACTGTGGGCTTTGCCCTTGTCTACTTTTTCGTTGAAGCCGTAAAACGCTTCAAAGTCATTCAAATAAACGTTTTCATTTTTCGCGCCACCCTTGCCTCCGCAGGAAGACAAGCCAAAAGCTATGGCAAAACCCAAAATAAGGGTCATTAAACTCGATTTGAACATGATTGTAGTGGTTGGTTAATGAATTTGGGCGCAAAAATAGGTAAAAAGAGATGAGAGATGAAAGATGAGAGATGAAAAAAGGGATTACACGCTTTCATCTCTCATCTCTCATCTTTCATCTTTCATCTCTCTATTCGTAGCCAAAAAGATCCCCCATGCTGCTCCACCCCCTGTAAGTTGGGATGTTTCCAGAGTGGGGTCAATATTTCGCGCAATTCAGGATCTTGATCTACGAAGTAGTTCGGCATCAGGGTAGCAAAGCGTGCTGGGTTGGCCAGAATGAAGGCAGCTAGTCCGTATTGTTCCGAATAAAAGCGATCACACATGAACTGCGGGTAATCGTAAGGCAGATAAATGTCGTGAATGTGGATGATCACTCCTGGTTTGAGCTTGGGCAATACCTCCATAAAAAACACCATGGCATCCGAATTGGGCAGGATGCGGTGGGAGTTGTCTACAAAGAGGATGTCGTTGGCCTCCAGCTCAAAGAGAAAATCAAAATTCGTTTGTTCAAACGGTGCCCGGATGACCTGATCGGCCAAATGGTCTATTTCGGCACGGGGCATCGGATCAATCGAGATGATTTGCGTACTCAAACCATTGTTCTGAATGGCGCGACGAGCAACTTTGGTGGAGTTCCCGGAGCCAATTTCCACGTACTTTCGGGGCTTAAAAATGGGCAAAAAAGCATAAAGAGTAGCGATGTCCAAACCCGGTAAAAAGCCATTGTTCCAGCCCGGCTGGCTGACATCTTCTTCCTGATCCAGGGGTTTAATGGCCTGAATCTGGGTTCGGTAAAGCATCACCTGCTCCAACAGTACGCCATATTCCCCCCTTCGGGCATTGATGTGCTGGTACAACAAATCATGAGGGGGCTTGCCATGCCCATATCGCGGCTGAAAGGCCACTTTGTACTCTAAAAACAGGCTTTGGAACCGGGGATGGAGAAAACGGTAGAGACGCTTCATGTATTAGCTTTCAGCAATCAGCCATCAGCGATCAGCTTAAGGAATTTTCACTTAGCTGATCGCTGACTGCTGAAAGCTTATTTAAGGTTTCATCACCCCTTCTTGAATGGCTTCTTCCTGATAACCACGCAATTGGACTGGGACTTCTTTTTTGCGCAAGCGCATATTCAGTGCCTCTACAAAGAGCGAGAAAGCAATGGAGAAATAGAGGTAACCCTTGGGTACTGTGCCTACTTCTGATCCGGCGATGTTCAGGTGAGCCAGGTGCGCACCTTCGGCGATCAGCATAAAACCAATCATGATCAAGAAGGCCAAACCCAACATTTGGATCGTGGGGTGGCGATTGACAAAGCTGCCCACCGGACCAGCAAAAGCCATCATGATCAGGATGGAAATGACTACGGAAACGATCATAATGGTCAGATCCTTGGTCAAACCAACCGCGGTCAGAATGGAGTCGAAAGAAAAGACGATGTTGATCAGAGCAATTTGAATGATGACCTTGGGCAAGGAGGCAAAAATTTTGGATCCCTGATTCATGTCGTCATCCACTGCGTGTGCACCTTCCAACTTGTGGTGAATTTCGCTGGTGGCTTTGTACAACAAAAACAAGCCCCCGGCGATCAGGATCAAACTTTGGCCCGTGAATCCCGCGTGGAAATACGTTCCATGAAAGCTGAGGATAGGATTCTGCATGGCAATCAGATACGATATTCCAAACAGCAAAATCACCCGAAAGACCATCGCCAATAACATCCCAATGTTGCGGGCTTTGGCTTGATCCGTGGGATTCAATTTGTTGGCTGCAATCGAAATGAAAATGATGTTGTCCACACCCAGTACAATTTCTAAAAAAGTAAGGGTAAGTAGACTGATCCAAACTTGTGGATCGGCAAAATTCGGCATTAAGAGTGTAGTTGATTCCATATTGGTTATACTGTGTTTTTTTGCAATGTTAATGAAATACTTTGGGCGGAAATTGAAATTTTATGGACTTTTGCTCCGCAAAATTTTTCTACCATGAAGTATCGCCGCTTTACAAACCAGGAATTGCAAGGTCTTGAACCCGATTTTGTGCGTTTTTTAGCACTCAATGGCATTCCCGGTTCGGATTGGGTTCAGCTCAAGGCCGATCAGTCGCCAAAAGTAGACGAATTGATCGAACAATTCAGCGATGCCCTCTTTGAACGTACGCTTCAGGAACTGGCATTTCTTGAATTTCACAGCCCCAAAGATATTAAGACCTTTCATTGCCAAAAGGAAAAAATCGTTTTAGTGGGATTGACACTCGACGGAGCAAGCGAATCTGACGCTTTTACGGCGGAAAATACCGCTGATATTTTACAAAAAATTCAAAGTGGAGTGATCAAAGCCAAGGTATATACGGCTGAAAAGGCGTATCAAAATGGAGATCGGGAAGCCGAATTGTTCCGTATGATTGAAAACGGAGCGCGGATTTCCAAAGATGGGCTATTGTACAAAGCATTGGCCAGTAGTTTAGCGCATGAATAAAACCTTCAAAAAATTGCCGAATTCCCGGCGCAAAATGGCCAGTCCAACGGGTGCAAAAACCACGTGGGGTTTTAAATTGACCACCATCGGCTGCAAGTCAATGTCTTTGCGCTGAGAAGCCAATTTGATCAGTTCCAAATCAAATAAATAGCGGTCAATTTGGGTGGTTTTTAATACGGTCAATCCTTTTTGAGAAAAACCTTTTAATCCCCCTTGCGAGTCGGTGATTTTCACCCGCAACAGGGTTCGAATCATCAGTTTGAGCATTTTGGAGATAAAAGCCCGCCACATTGGGACGTTTTGGTAATAATTGCCTGCCCGCACACCCACCACAATGTCTGTTTTGGCCTCCTGAAGCTGTTTTGCCATGGCGATCAAATCTTCTTCCAGATAGGGAAAATCGATGTCCGTAAACAAAACACAAGGCGCGTTCGCAACGGCAGCTCCCATCCGAATGGCGTAACCTTTGCCCCGATTTGGAGTATACTGAATGGGGTGGAAATTGGGCAATGCCTGGTCCAGTTTTTCAAAATCTTGCTCATCCACATTGCGTACACTCCCGTCGTTGACCAAAATGATGCGGATTTGAAATTGGGGTGCCAATTCCTGGATGTGTTGATAGGATTGGATGATGTTGTCTGACCAGCCAGGGATGGGATTGTAACAAGGAAGGATGATGTCAATTTTCATGTGGCTGGATGCTGGTGGTGTTGGGGCTATTTTTCTTCCAATAAATCCGGACGACGCTCCTGCGTTCGGCGCAAAGCCTCATCATACCGCCAATCGTCGATGGCTTTGAAGTTGCCGGAAAGCAGCACTTCCGGTACGCCCCAGCCGCGAAATTCTGCTGGGCGGGTATACACAGGTGGGGCCAACATGTCGTCCTGAAAAGAGTCGAACAGGGCCGAAGTTTCATCGTTGAGCACACCTGGAATCAAGCGCCCAATGGCGTCGACTACCAGGGCCGCAGGCAACTCCCCACCCGAAAGTACAAAATCACCAATGGAAATTTCCATCGTGATGAAATGCTCCCGGATGCGCTCGTCAATGCCCTTGTAGTGACCGCAGAGGATGATCAGGTTTTCCTTCATCGACAGTCGATTGGCCGTTTTTTGATCAAAACGTTGGCCATCGGGAGTCATGAAGATCACCTCATCGTACCTGCGTTCAGCCTGGAGCTTTTCGATACAAACCACAATGGGCTCCAGCATCATGACCATGCCTGCCCCACCCCCAAACTGATAGTCGTCCACCTGGCGGTGTTGGCCAAGGCCGTATTCCCGCAGGTTGTGGACTTCCACTTGCAGCAATCCCTTGTCCCGGGCTCTCTTCATGATCGAGTGGGCGAAGGGGCTGTCGAGGAGATCGGGTTGAATGGTGATGATGTCGATGCGCATAGGAAAGAGGAGAGATGAAAGATGAGAGATGAAAAAGAGATGAAAGATGAAAGATGAAAGATGAAAGATGAAAGATGAAAGATGCTACCGCAGCGTTTTTGACGATGACCTTGTCTAAGTCTCTGCGGTAGCATCTTTCATCTCTTATCTTTCATCTCTCCTCTCTCATCTCTCCTCTCTCATCTTTATTTAATTGATTTTCAGCAATTCAACTTCGAAAACCAAGGTTGCATATGGGCCAATGTCGCCACCTGCTCCACGCTCACCGTAACCCAGGTTGTAAGGAATGAAAAACTTGTATTTTGACCCCAGCGGCATCAATTGCAAGCCTTCTACCCAGCCTTGGATCACTTGGGTAACGCCAAAGGTAGCGGGTTGGCCGCGGTTCACCGAGCTATCGAAGATAAAACCATCCAAAAGAGTACCGTGGTAATGTACGGTAACTTTGTCGGCAGCAGTAGGTTTGGCACCCGCGCCTGGTTTCATCACTTCGTATTGCAGGCCACTGGCAGTCGTAACGACTCCGGGACGTAGTTTGTTTTCTTCCAAAAACTTCTTGCCCGCAGCAATATTGCCTTCAAATTTTTTGGCTTGCTGTGCCTGAATGTATTCAGATACCGACTCATTGCACTTGGCCAGATCGACACTGGCACCCGCAAGGGCATCGGCCACACCTTTGGCCAATTGGGCAGGGTTTACGTCGCCCAAACCTTGCTGCTTGAGGTTTTGGGCAATCAAGATACCCAGGTTGTAACTAACAGAATCCATTTTACTCATTTGATTTTGAGCCCAAAGGCCGCTGATGAACAAGGAAAATACGATGCTAAGAATCGTGATCTTTTTCATGTTTTTTGGTTGATTGAATGAAGCTGGGAAAAAGAACGCACAAAGGTAAAAAATATTGATTAATGTACTGTTTTGCTGATTTGGGATTGAAATAAATGATTGATCACTCACTCCACCGATAAGTCGGCGGATCAAAACCCGCCAAATCCAGCACCCGATCCACCACCGTCAGCGCCAATTCCTCAATCGTAGCCGGCTTTGAATAATACGAAGGCGTAGCTGGGCAAATGATGCCTCCCGCTTCTGTCACGGCCTTCATGTTGTTGATGTGAATCAGGCTATACGGCGTTTCACGCAAGACCAGAATGAGTTTACGGCGCTCCTTCAGGATTACGTCCGCTGCGCGGGTAGTCAAATCGCTGGATACGCCTGCCGCAATCCGCCCCAATAAACCCATCGAGCAGGGGCAAACGATCATGGTGCCATAACGCGCCGATCCCGAGGCGAAGGGGGCCATGAAGTCATTTTTGTCGTAAAAATCAAAAGGGTATTGCTCATAGTCCCGGTTGCCCAGCTCGTACTCCCAGTTGAATTTGGCATTGCCACTCATCACCACCCCTACCTTGGCCCATTGTTCTGGCATTTGTAGGAGGCGATCCATCAACAGTTTGGCATAAATCGCCCCGCTGGAACCACCAATTGCCAAGACTATTTTTTGTACATTTGTAGTCATCCGGACGTAGTCATTTGAAAATGTAGGTCAATCCAACTTTTGAAGGATTTATCTCGTTATGTTGGTAACGCTAAAATGATTAAAACATGAAAAAAGTTTTGTTTGGGGTGTTTTCAGTGGTTGGTGTAGCGCTGGCCATGTATACTTTTTCACCCATCAAAAAAGGTGATCAGGCACCTCAATCGGCTGATAAGGCAGTGGCCATCAAATGGATGAGCTGGCAAGAGGCGGTTGAGGCCAACAAAAAAGAAAAAAAGAAAATTTTCATCGACTGTTACACCGATTGGTGCGGTTGGTGCAAAAAGATGGATGCTTCTACTTTTACAGACCCCAAGGTTGCGGAGTTGATGAACAAACATTTCTATGCGGTGAAGTTCGACGCGGAGCAAAAGGAAAACATCGTTTTTGACAACCATACCTTCAAATACATTGCCAGTGGGTCAAGAGGGGTACATGAGTTGGCTTATGCGCTGCTGGATGGACAATTGGGTTATCCCGCCTTTGTTTACCTCGATGAAAAATTCCAACGGGTGACCATTTCTCCGGGCTACAAAACGCCAGAACAAATTCTGCCAGAAATGAAGTTTGTCGGGGAAGGCCATTACAATGGTAAAACCTATGAGCAATACGTGAAGAGCGTGAAGTAATTAACATGCTCTTAGCGATCACAAAGTGACGCTAAATAGCTTTGCACGTATAAATCTACCGACTTACGTTTGTACTGCATGATGAAACGGGGGTGCGCCAGGGGAACAATTTCCTGAAAATAGCCCCGTTGTGCATTGAGCTTTTGCAAAAAAGCATAATTTTGCCCTTCGCCCAGGCAAAAACATTTGTCCCGTCGCATTTGGCAGCGTTCAATCATGGCTTCCAAATGGTATTCAATAAAGGGGGTGGCAGCTTTTTGCAGGGGTTTTTCGTCATAGTAATTGTAGTTCTTGCCATTTTTGACAAAACCAAAGGGGCAAACCGAAGTGACGAAGAAGTGGTCGTAAAACAGTTTGGGGCCACCGTACGCATGAATGACTTGGTACACAAAATAGGCAGAGAGTTCTGCTTTTTTGGGGAAAGAGCTGGAAATGCCCAATTCTTTTTCCAAATGCAATGGATCCGTAAACGCAACATTGGTGATCCCTCCGCCAAACCTGCCCGGGTTAATGCCCATAATCAGGTGGCGAGGCTCAGTATCCGCGTAGAATTTTTCTAAAAAAATTTGAAAAACAGCTACGGATTCCTGAATTTCACCCAATGGATTCAACCATTCTACCCCCGGAGGCAATTCTGGCATGTGGTCTGCAAGATCAGAAAAATGGGTAGAAATGCACTTTGCAAGATTCATTGCGGTATATTTGCGGTTTATTTCGAGCTTTTTGTCCAAAAAGTGCAGGAATAAATGGTGAATTTACGTACTTCGTTGAACGAAATCGGGATCGTTTGCGTTTTGATCCTGATCACAAGATTGCTAATGTTTTTTGTTTGTTTATAGTTTATGTGGGTGCTCTCCTTAAAGGGGCACCTTTTTTTATTTTTACAAACTTGCTACACTAGCTTCAAAGAATTTCTGCCAAGACAAAAATACTCCCACCCACATAGATCAAATCATCCTTTTGGGCGTGACGACGCGCTGCTTTCAGCGCATTTTTCACCGAACTATACGCTCTCCCTTTGCGGCCCTGCTCTGCTGCGGCTTTTTGCAGTGCCTCCGCTTCCAGTCCCCGAGGAATGTCGGGTTTGGTAAAATAATAAATGCCATCCGCAGGCAATTGCGGCAACATTTTTGCCAAGTCTTTATCGCGTACCACTCCAATCACCAGGTGTAATTTTTGGCGAGGAATTTTAGCCAATTGCTGCATGGCCAATTGAATGCCTGCTTCATTGTGGGCACTATCGGCAATGATGGTCGGATTTTGACCCAATAATTGCCAACGGCCCATAAAGCGAGTCAGAGGTACCAGGTCTTTTAAACCAGTGGCAATGGCCTGGTCATCAATCTCCCAAGCTTTTGGCAGCTTACTTACTGCTTGCAAAACGGTTTGAACATTCAAAATTTGATAATTCCCGTGCAAATTTACCGCCAGGTCTGGATACACGACTACTCCATCATTCAGCACTTCAAAAAAACTATGGCTTAAATTTTCAGCCAATAATTTTACCTGAACATGTTGGTCGGCAAAGGTGATCAGAGCGCTTTTGTCTTTGGCCGTAGCCATAAATACCGGAACACTTTCGGGATGCGTCTCCCCAATCACCACTGGCACGCCAGGTTTGATGATGCCTGCTTTTTCCGATGCAATTTCGGGCAAGGTATTCCCCAGGAATTGCATGTGGTCAAAACTGATGTTGGTGATCACACTCAACACCGGAGTAATCACATTGGTGCTGTCCAATCTGCCGCCCAAACCCACTTCAATGACCGCCACATCCACTTTGCGTTGGGCAAAATATTCAAAGGCCATCGCCACCGTTAGTTCAAAGAATGAGGGTTGAACTTCCGCGATGATCGGCTTCATTTTTCCCACAAAATCGATCACAAACTGGCGGGAAATGTACTGGCCATTGATCTTGATGCGCTCGCGAAAATCGCGGTAATGCGGCGAAACATACAACCCCGTTTTGAAGCCTTTCGCCTGTAAAATGGCACTCAGCATATGGGAGGTAGAGCCCTTGCCATTGGTACCGCCGACGTGGATGGATTGGAATTTTTGCTGTGGATTGCCCAGGTGTTCCAGCAGGGCATAGGTATTGCCCAGGTCTTTTTTATAAGCCACTGCTCCAATGCGATGGTACATGGGGAGCTGGGCGTAGAGGTAATCGAGAGTTTGTTGGTAGGACATGAGAAAGTTCGGAAGGGCTAGGTATGAATCATGAACTGTTCAATTAAAAATTTCACCTAGCATCGTGCTATGCCTAAGAACCTCTGCCCCCAGAAGGTACCATCGAATGGTTCTGAATTTTCGAGCAACGCGAGCCCCGCTAGGGGCGTGATATGGGTAGCAAAACGGACCAGATGTTTCTCAGAGTCCCGTAGGGACGTGATGTGGGTATTTTAATAATGGCATGATACCCACATTGCGTCCCTACGGGACTACGGAAACTCCGGGAATCACAATTTGCTACCCATATTGCGCCCCTAGCGGGGCTTCCGTTGCTCAATCCAGAACCATTCGACCCTGCATTCAGGAGTCATAGGTTCTTAGACTACACTATTGTACTTTAAATCGATAAGTCACCGTACCACATTGGCTATCAACTTCGCCAGCAGAGAATTTCCACTTTTTGGCATTGTTGATCGCGAGATTCACCAGAGTACTATTGGAAGTGGTAGATCCTCCTTGGGTAAAATCGGCAGAAACCACCGAACCACTTGCATCCACACAAACGCGGATGACTACTGTACCCTCCAAGGAAGAATTATCCGAAATGCGGGGTGCAGAGACTACGTTTCGGTTTCCCAAACTTCCACCTACTGAGCCTGTACCTGTGGTGATTCCTTCCAGGTTTTTGGCATTAGGATCACCATTGGGATCCCCCTGATTGCCAGGTTTTCCCGTATTGCCTTTACCTGATCCTTTGCCGCCGCCACCGAACAAACCTCCAATTTGATCCTTGGTTGCTTTGGCTTCGGCTTCTTTGCGGCGTTTATCCTCATCGGCCAGGCGCTGCTTTTCATTGTTTTCGCGGGTAATTCGGTCCGACTCCTCTCTGGCTTTGCGGTCTTTTTCCTGCCGTTCGCGCAAGGCAATGGCAGCGGGATCCTCGGTGGTTACCGTTGGTTTGGGCTCCGACTTATTGGGTTTGCTGGGTGGTGGCGGATTTTTTTTGTCTGGCAGCGCAGGCGTTTTTTCCGTTGGATCGGGCTTTACATTGGGTGGCGCTGGCGTGGGAACGGGCGGCCCAGGGGTGTTTTCTTCTCCTTGTCCAACATCTGGCAAGCCCAAATTGACCAATACCCCTTCAACCGGTGGTGGTGGTGGAGTGGGTGTTTTGGTGTGGGCGATCAACATCAGTAGGATCAGCACAACGTGGATGACCGTACTGATGACCAAGCCCTGGTTTTTTATTTTGCGCTCAAATGCTGATATTTTCATAGCCATGATGATCATGCTTTAATCGAGGAAACAAATGCTTACTCCAGTGTGTTCAATATCGCGCTGATACCCAGTTGATAAGTAATGTCCATGATTTCAACCACGTTTTCCACTGGCGCTTCTGGCGATGGGGACACGGTCACGTACACTTCTTCCAGACTGTTTTCCCTAAGCGATTTCAGTTGCTCCTGCACCAAGAGTAAACTAGCCAGCCGTCCATTCAGCGAATAAGTTCCGTCGGCCTCAATGCCCACATCGATCAACTTATCTTTGGCCTTGTTGGCAGTAGTGGCTGAGTTGCCGGGGAGCATCAAATTCAAAGCACTGGGAGCAGTTAAGGTTGATGTCATCATAAAAAACATCAAGAGGATAAAAATGATGTCGGTCATGGAGTTCATGCCATGTTCGCCTTTTCCTTCCCGGTCTCTATTGCGTAAGTTCATGTCCGTGTTGTTTAAGTGTGCGGTTCAGTTGCCAGAATGGCCTTGGTGCCAAGACCGTTGGCGATTTTGATCACATCCGTCACTTTGCGAAATTTCACCCCTTTTTCAGCAATAATGGTTACGGTCACATCCTCATTGGCTGCCTTTTTTTCCTGAATCGTCCGGGCAATCACGTCTTTCAACTCTTCCTCGGTGATAGGATTGTCATTCACTTCATAGCCCAAATCGTTAGCCCTGATTTCAACCGTTATTTTGATGGGGGCTTTGGCCCTTGAAAAGGATTTCGGCAACTCAAAGGGAACGATTCTGATCAGCGTAGAGGTGAGCATAAAAAAGATGAGCAACATAAAAATGATGTCGGTCATCGAGGAAAGATTCACCTCGGTTAATGCCTTTTTTCTGGTGCGTATCGCCATAATGATAAGTATAAAGCTGATGAACAAGAACAAAAAATAGTGCCTCAGCAGGCGACTAGGTTGGTTCCTGAAGCATATCAATAAAGTCGAAAGTGCTCAGCTCCATGTTGTCCACCACCCGGTCAATCATACCATTAAGTAAATTGTAGAAAATAAAGGCCATAATCCCCACGACCAAGCCCAAAGCGGATGTAAACATTTTGACATAAATACCACCAGCGATAACTCCAATGGTGAGGTTATTGGATTCGGCCAGCGAAGAGAAGGTCTGGATCATCCCCGCAATGGTTCCCAAAAATCCAAACATCGGTGCAACACCCGCAATGATGCTGAGGATGTTGAGGTTCTTTTCCATTTTGGACAATTCCACCTTGCCCACATTCTCGATGGCGTGTTCAATATCGCGTACTGGCTTGCCAATGCGCAGGATTCCTTTTTCCACCATCATCGCAACAGGAGAGCCGCTGGCCTGGCATAGCGCCCTTGCGGCTGCAACGTTGCCATTTTTGACGTTGGCTCGGATATTGTTCATGAAATTTTCATCCACTCTCGAAGCCCGCTTGATCATTCGATAGCGCTCAAAGAAAATGTACACGGCAATAAAAGACATGACGATGATCAAAAAACTGATGATTACCCCCGCAGGGCCACCTTCCATCAATAAGTCGAGGGTACTTCTAGAGGCAACACTAGCCTCATTCACAGCTTCTTGTGAAGTTGTATCCAAACCAGCTTGCAGCAGCAGAATGTTCAGTAGCATGGAAAAAGATGTTTTTAGATTAGTTCGTATTTTCGCTTCAAAACGAAGTACTTTCGCAGATAAGTATCCTACCCGCGCCCAAATTTAACAATTTAAGTTTTCCTTAATCCAAAACTTAAAGGAATTTGCTCTTGTTGTTAAAAAAGATGTGTGACTTTCGGGGATTTTTTTTTGTTTTTTGTTAAAAAATACGATCTTGCGCGACCAAAATGAACACAAAGTAAACCTCTAATTAAGATTTTTTTAACACTGGAAGTATTACTGCCTCATTCCCAGGCCCATTGAAATCAGATAAGTTTCCCAACAGTGCAAAATCCAGTAATGAATCGAGTACGAAATATTTTTTTTGAAAACAGATAAGATAGATGACAAACTTTCCAAATTCAAAAGCCGGGTTAATCCGCATTGGCGTGTTTTATGATGGCCATTATTTCCTGCAGGTAAGCAACTACTACAATTATGTACACGAACGCCGTAGCCGGATCAGCATTCGTGGTTTGCATGATTTTGTACGCAAACAAGTGGCCATTGAAGAAGACGAAGAGTTTCACCGTTGCCAAATCATTGACGCCCATTATTTCCGTGGCCGCCTAAGTGCCAGCGAAGCCAGTCAACGAGGGAATTTATTGTACTTTGAACGCGCCTTCGACGACATTCTGATGAGTGAGGGTGTATCCGTACACTACCTTCCTGTGCGCAACTTTCATGGGCGTTGGCAAGAAAAAGGCATCGATGTATGGCTGGCCTTGGAAGCCTTTGAAATGACCTTTTACAAGCGTTTCGACGTTGTGGTCATTTTGGCTGCCGATGGCGATTACGCTCCACTGGTGCGCAAATTGCACTCATTGGGTAGCCGGGTGATGTTGCTACACTGGAACTTTGAGTACACCGATGAAGAAGGCAACCGCTTCAGTACCCGTACATCCAATGATTTGGTGACCAGCTGCGCTTACCCCATTGCCATGCACGAGATCATTGATGATTTTTCACCCAAAAGTGAAGCAATAGTAAGCAGCTTGTTTGTTCCGAAAACAGAAGCAAAAATTTCGCACAAACAAGTGACCAATTGGCAACCTGGCAGTGGCGAATCCACTACGGAAGATGAATTCCATCAAAGTACCATTCTTTCACTCAAAGAAGGGTATGGCTTCATCAAGTATCCACCAAACAACGTCTTTTTCCACTTTAGCAGCTTAATCGATTACGATTTCAATGAACTTGAGATCGGCGACAGCGTATCCTTCTCCCTTGAACCCAAGGAAGATGGACGCATGATGGCAAAAGAAGTATTTGTGGTTGAGCAATAACTGCCAATAAACCGCAAGACAAAAAGGCCAATTTTCAGGAGTAAGCTTCCTGGATTTTGGCCTTTTTTATTTTAAAAAATTCTCCATTTTCCCTTTTCCCTTCCAAGTTAATTCCTAAATTTGCACAATTAGCGAAAATTCGCTAAATAGATTTTCTGCATAGAAGGTCTAAAATCAACAACGCCAATTTCAACCAATCAGAACGCCGCTTTTATTATGAAAAGAATCAGAAAAGCTGCGGTATTGGGTTCGGGAGTAATGGGTGCTGGTATTGCCTGCCATTTGGCCAACATTGGTTTGGAAGTACTCATGCTCGACATTGTCCCTTTTGACCTCAAAGATGAGGACAAAAACAACCCCGCCGCCCGCAATCGCATCGTCAACCAAGCGCTGGATAACGCCCTCAAATCAAAGCCAGCCGCACTATTCGACAAGAGTTTCGCCAGCCGGGTCAAAACTGGCAACTTTGATGATGACATGCCCAAAATTGTGGATTGTGATTGGATCATCGAGGTGGTTGTCGAAAATTTAGACATCAAAAAGAAGGTTTTTGACAAAGTAGACCAATACCGCAAGGCCGGGTCTTACGTCACTTCCAATACCTCGGGCATCCCCATCCATTTGATGCTGGAGGGCCGTAGTGAAGATTTTCAGCAGCATTTTTGCGGCACCCACTTTTTCAATCCACCACGTTACCTGCGCTTGTTTGAGGTCATTCCAACCCCCAAAACCAAGCCAGAAATGGTGGATTTCTTCATGCAATACGGAGACATCCACTTGGGTAAACAGACCGTATTGTGCAAAGACACGCCCGCCTTTATCGGCAACCGTGTAGGGGTGTACGCCATGGCTAAAATCTACCAGTTGACCACCGAACTGGGCCTGCGTATCGAAGATGTGGATGTTTTGACTGGTCCTTCCCTCGGTCGCCCCAAAACGGGTACTTTCCGCCTAGGTGATTTGGTCGGACACGATACCGCCGCCAATGTCATCAAAGGCATCAAGGCCAATTGCCCGGATGACGAGCAGGCTGGAGCCTTTACTGTACCGGATTACTTGCAGTTCCTGCTGGACAATAAGTTTTTGGGCAACAAAACTGGCCAAGGTTTTTACAAAAAAACAGCCGAAAAAGACGAAAAAGGCCGCCCGGTCATTCTGGCGCTCAACCTTAGTACACTGCAATACGAGCCTTCCGCCAAATCTGATCTGGCCAGTCTCAAACTGAGCAAAAACATCGACGACTTGCCCAAACGCATCTGTGCGCTGTATGACGCTCCTGATGCTGGTGGACAATTGGTGCAAAAGTCGCTCAATGGCCTTTTTGCTTACTCCTCCAACCGCATTCCAGAAATCACCGAGCAGCTCTACAGCATCGACGATGCAATGAAAGCAGGCTATGGCTGGGAGTATGGTCCGTTTGAATATTGGGACCTGATTGGTTTGGAAAAAGGCATCCAGAGTGCTGAAGCCCAAGGTGAAAAAATAGCCGACTGGGTCAAAGAAATGCTGGCTGCTGGGCATACCCGCTTCTACAAACGGGAAGCTGGCCAACGCCTCTGTTACGACCCAGCTAAAAAAGCCTACGCCAGTATCCCTGGCCGCGAATCCCTGATCGTTCTGGACAACTACGGTGATCAGGCCCCTGTTTTCAAAAACAACGAAGTCATCCTCCACGACATCGGTGACGGTGTACTTTGCTTGGAATTTACCAGCCCGCACAACTCAATTGGTGAAGGCGTTCTGCGCGGCATCAATGAAGCCATCCAGATTGCTGAAGATGGCAATTGGAACGGCCTGGTCATCGGCAACAATGGGACAAATTTCAGTGTAGGTGCCAACATCTTCATGATTGCCCAACTGGCCTACCAGGGCGAGTTTGAGGAACTGAATATGGCCGTCAACATCTTCCAGCAAACGACCTTGCGGGCCCGCTATTCCAGCATTCCGGTGGTGGTGGCTACCCAAGGCTATGTGTTTGGTGGAGGTTGCGAGTTGTTGATGCATGCCGATGCCGCTACGGTTTCGGCGGAGTCTTACATCGGTTTGGTTGAAGTAGGCATCGGCGTCATTCCTGGCGGCGGCGGCACCAAAGAATTTGCGGTACGCGCGTCGGATGAGTTCAAAGAAGGTGAAGTATTGATCCCAACCTTGGTCGATCGTTTCAAAACCATCGCCACTGCCGGGGTAAGTACCTCCGCGTCCGAGGCTTTCAATTACCGCTATCTCTTGCCTGAGCGTGACCTAATCGTGATGAACAAAGACCGCGCCATTGCCGAAGCCAAGAAAAAGGTACTGGAACTGGCGCCCAACTACACCCAACCACTGCCCAAAAAGGTAACCGTACTGGGTCAAACTGGTCTGGCCGCTCTATATGTAGCTGCCAACGAACTAAAACTGGGCCGCTACGCCTCCGAGCACGACATCAAAATTGCCAAAAAAATTGCCTGGGTACTTTGTGGCGGCGACCTCACGGGCACCCAAGTGGTTTCGGAACAATACTTACTGGATTTGGAGCGCGAAGCTTTCCTCAGCCTCTGCGGCGAGCAAAAAACGCTGGAACGCATCCAATACATGTTGCAGAACAACAAACCGCTCCGCAACTAAGTAATTCAGCGCTTTGTTTTAAAACCATCGCCACCCCACGGATTCATCCGTGGGAGGCCATATAAATCACCAGCCCACGACTTCAGTCGTGGGACATTAGGCGAAAAACATGGAAGCATACATCATCAAAGCATATCGCTCCGCCGTTGGCAGATCCAAACGCGGCGGCTTCAGAAACTACCGCTCCGATGACCTGGCGGTAGACATCATCAAACACCTGATGGCGCAGGTACCCGAGCTTGACCCCAAGCTGGTCGACGACGTATTTGTCGGTTGCGCCAACCCCGAAGGGGAACAAGGTTTTCAAATTGGCCGCCAGATTTCTCTCCGTGCCCTGGGGCAGGAAGTACCTGGTGTCACGGTTAACCGTTATTGCGCCTCCGGTCTGGAGACCATCTCGATGGCCGTTTCCAAAATCCGGGCGGGCATGGGGCACATCTACCTCGCTGGCGGAACGGAAAGCATGAGCATGATCCCCATGACGGGTTACAAACTGGCACCTGCATATTCAGTGGCCAGCACGACGCCCAACTATTTGGCCAGCATGGGACATACCGCCGAGGCAGTCGCGCACAAGTACGGCATCAGCCGCGAACAAGCCGATGAATTCGCCCTGCGCTCGCACCAATTGGCAGCTCAAGCCATCGACGCGGGCAAATTTACCGATGAAATTGTACCGGTGAAGGTCAAAGAAGTGTTTGTTCAAAACGACAAACGGGTTGAAAAAGAATTCACCATAGCCATGGACGAAGGTGTACGCCGTGAAACTTCCCTAGCTGGTTTGGCTGCGCTAAAACCCGCTTTCGCAAATGGTGGAGTCGTGACTGCGGGTAACTCCTCGCAAACTTCAGATGGAGCTGCCTTTGTGCTCGTCGTGAGTGAAGAAATGGTCAAACAGTTGGGCCTTAAACCCATTGCACGCATGCTTGGCTGTGCTGTAGGTGGCGTGGATCCGATGTACATGGGAATCGGGCCTTGTGCAGCTATTCCCAAGGCGGTAAAACAAGCGGGCATTTCGCTCAGCGACATCGATTTGATCGAACTCAACGAAGCTTTCGGCGCACAGGCATTAGCCGTGATTCAGGAGGCAGGATTGGATAAGGATAAGGTCAACGTCAATGGTGGGGCCATTGCACTGGGGCATCCGCTGGGTTGTACCGGGGCAAAATTGTCTACGCAGTTGTTCAATGAGTTGCGCCGCCAGAATAAAAAATACGGCATGGTCACCGCTTGTGTAGGGGGTGGTCAAGGCATTGCTGGAATTTACGAGATGGTGTAAAGACGTATTTTAGCGTACTTAGACTCCGCTACCAAACATTTTCGAACAAAATCATGTCCAACTTGTAGGTTTAATAACCGTAAGTTGGACATTTTTTTTAACTTACCCCCTTTAAAATCACAACAAATCAATGACTAAGGTACCTTTTACCTACAATGCAGACTCTTTCAAGGTAGCTATTGACTGCATTGTTTTTGGATTTGACAAACAGGAACTCAAACTTTTGCTGGTTCACCGCAGCATGGAACCGGCCAAAGGCCAATGGTCTTTGATGGGTGGTTTTTTGAGTCAGGAAGAAAGTCTGAACGACGGTGCCAAACGTATTTTGTATCAATTGACGGGTTTAGAAGACGTCTACCTGGAACAAGTTTATTTATTCGGCGACATCAATCGCGACCCGGTTGAACGGGTCATCTCGATTTGTTATTACGCCCTGATCAAACTAGAAGATTACGACGAAGAGTTGGGCCAAAGCTACGATGCCCACTGGTTTCCGATTAAAGCCCGGCCAGAACTCATTTTTGACCATGAACAAATGGTGGACGCTGCACTTTACCGCTTGCGCAGAAGAGCTGGCTATCAACCGATTGGTTTTGAATTGTTGCCGGAGAAGTTCACGATGAAGCAACTGTTAAGCTTGTACGAAGCCATTTACGATCGTGATTTTGACGAAGGCAATTTCAGCAAAAAGATGCTCTCCCTGGGTATTTTGTTCAAAACCGACGAAAAGCTGCGTGGCAATTCCAAAAAAGGCTCTTTCCTTTATTCGTTTGACCAGGCTGGTTATGAAAGCGTAAAGGAAAAAGGCTTTAGGATCATTGGCTAGCAGCACTCCTGGTCATTTTTATCTTCTAGAAACAAAGGACATGAATTGAGACCGGTTATTTCAAAAACTTCATAAGCCATGCGCAATTGAAGTCTTCCAAGTAGAATATCCATAAGTGGGTACTATCTCTCCTTTTTGGCGGATATGTTGGTCGAAACACCCCGTTTATCCAGGTAAAAGCGCCGCAGTTTGAGGCGCAAAAATCGATAGTACAAGCCGGAGTAATGCGGAAGCAGGTGATACAGGAAATAACGAATCTCCTCAATGCGGTAAATCAAATACGCAAAAAAGGTCAGGAACAACACTGCCCCAATGGCCGCTGCCCAAGGCGTCCAGGTATGACTCCCCAGTGAACGCACCCCAATACCAAACCAGGTACCGTACAACAACACGTAATGTACGCTGTAGATGACCAAAGTCTCGCCACCGATTTTCATCACCAAGGGTGGGATGTTTTTAAAAATTTTAGTGATCCAGATAAAAATGGAAAAGACGATGAATACGTGCCCAAGCCGCCAAAAAGAGGCATTGTTGTAGGTAGCCAATCTGAAATGGTCAATGGTGGTCAAGTGGTGTAGGCCATTCAAGATGTCGTTTACTGAATAATGGATCCAGATTCCCAGGGTTATGAACAACAAAGGTGCCCACTGGGTATGATAAAAACTAGGCCAGCGATTCATGTGCCAACCTACCACGCCCCCAAAGAGCGAAAAACCAATCCAGGGAAAAAGGGTAAAAGTAGATCCGTGGTCTTTGATGAAGTAGTTTTGTAAAACAATGGGCAAAGCTGACCAATCGTGGGCTTTGACATCGGGCGAAATCAAAAAAGCCGTTAAGGCCAGTACAAAATACATCAGCGGCAAAGGAATACGGGTATACTGATAGATGATAAACACGGCGATAACCGTAAAAATCGCCAGACCAATGATGTGAAACACATCCACAAAGAAGAAGGAAGGGAAAAACTTCAAGCTAAAGACGTAGAGGAAATTCCACTTGAGGATATAGCCCAAAAAGAGCAACAACAACACCCGCCGCAAGCCCTTCTGAATGCGCACATTCTGGTACCAGGGACCCGAATCGCGCAGCATCAGAAACACAAAAATCGCTCCACTCACAAAGAAAAAGATCGGTGCCGTAAGTCCCCGCATGAAATGCCAGGTCCAATAAATCGGGTTGGTCAGATCGCGGTAACGGTCATCGAGCATGGTGTCTACAAAGTGGCCTTGCAACATCATCATGATGGCAAAAGCCCTGAGTACATCCAGGAAAACAATCCGCTTTTTGGGTGCTGCACTTGGTGATACGGGAAGAGATGGCGAAACGGTGCTCAATGCTTTGTGGTTATTTTTCGTCAAAGATTTCGGCCATTAGACGCATTCTAGAGTAAAAAGTAATGGCCCGGTTCCGAAAATCTGTGCAAAATTAGGTAAAAAATATACTTTCGTGCAAGGGTAAGGAACGGAAATGAAATAAAGTAAACAAATTGACTGAGCTATTTTTTGATTTGGCAAGGCACGAGGAAGGCGCATAGCAAGCCTACGCAACTGAGGAGTAACGCAGCAAAATCAAAAAAGAGCCAGTCAGGTGTTTACTTTATTTTATTTCCGTTCCTAAGAAGCTCTACTTCTAATTTTAACGTTTATTTACCAAACGCTATCAATTCAACAAAAATATGGTTGGCATCATCATGGGATCGGATTCAGACCTACCGATCATGCGGCAAGCCGCCGATATCCTCAAATACTTCGACATTCCGTGCGAAGTGACCATCGTTTCGGCACACCGCACCCCCGAACGTTTGTTTCACTACGCCAAAAATGCGCATGAGCGTGGCTTGAAGGTCATTATTGCCGGGGCAGGTGGTGCGGCGCATTTGCCAGGGATGGTGGCTTCCTTGTCTCCCCTACCCGTGATTGGCGTGCCGATCAAATCCTCCAACTCGATCGATGGTTGGGACTCGGTTTTGTCCATCCTGCAAATGCCCAATGGAGTTCCTGTGGCAACCGTGGCACTGAATGCGGCTAAAAATGCGGGTATTCTGGCGGCACAGATCATTGGGGCACATCATTCCATCGTGCTGGATAAAGTAGTGCAATACAAGCAAGAGCTGGAAGAAGAAGTCGCCGTCAAATACCGCAAACTGGAGGAGGAAGGATACGAGGAGTATGAACGATCGATGAAAAAATAAATGGCAAAACATGAGTCATTCCGAAATTTTCATAAACACTACAAAAGCGACATTTCTTTATCACAAAGAGAAAAAAGAGAACACAAAGGACACAAAGTAGTGGGGCAAAAATAAGTGATCATTTTTCCTAAGCCAGAGGATTAGATAAGACACTTGAAATGAAACGTTTACTTATCTAATCCTCTGGCAAAATGATCACTTATTTTTTTATCGCCCCCAAAGCAAAGCGTAGTCTACGTCTAACTTTGTGTCCTTTGTGCCTCTTTGTGCTTTCTCTGTGAAAATTATGTCGCTTTGGAATTTCAAGATGATTCATGTTCCTCAACCTTTTAACATGACACCCATCACCATCACCACAGTCTCCCCCGCCGATGAGCAAGTCCAATCCCTCATCGCCAAACTGGACGCCTTCCAAATCGAATTGTACGGCCGGGAAAACTGCCACCTCGACTCCATCGAAGTCCTGCTCAAAAGTGGTGCCCACATGCTTGGTGCTTACGCTGACTCCCAATTGGTCGGCATCGGTGCCGTAAAAATCATGGGCGACTACGCCGAAATCAAACGCATGTTCGTGGAAGAAAGCCACCGGGGAATGGGCATAGCGGAAAACATCCTCTCCAAGCTGGAGGCCTATGCTCAGGAGCAAGGCATCATGCAGTTGAATCTCGAAACTGGCGTGTACCATGCGGCTGCGCAACAACTGTATCGGAAGTTGGGGTATTCGGTGGTTGAGCATTATGGGGATTATCCGATTACGGGTTTGAGTGTGTTTTATGAGAAAAGGATAGCTAAACCAAATAATCAACAATGAATCGTCCAGCCTCCAACTTGTCCCTTTTATTGGGTTGTTTGATTTATCTAACGATCGAACGCGCATCTGGTGTTCATCCCACAATTTCTACCATTATTCAAATCATACTTGGCTCTATTCTAATCATCAATCTGTACTTTATCCTAAAACTACCTGGTATCAAAGCGAAACTCATCCAGTTAGGCTTTTTGATCATCATGGTAATCCTTGGATTTTATTTTGGAAATAGCCTTCTTGGCTAAAAAGATCCACCATGCCAGCACCCGTCAACCAAGGCGAGAACATTCGCTCCCTCGTCATCGAAAACAACGACGCTACCCAAGCCTTGCTCGATCGCGATGCCCAGGTCTTTTTTCACCAAACCCTCTCCACCCCCGTCTTCAACACTATCACCCGCGCCGAAGGCGCTTACATCTATGATGGTTCGGGCAAAAAATACCTTGACCTGCATGGCAATGGGGTACATACGGTGGGCTACCAAAATCCCAGGGTAATTCAGGCCATTCAGCAGCAAATTGCGGAAAACCTAACTTTTGCCCCTCGTCGGTTTACGAATGAGCCAGCCGTGGAATTGGCGGAAAAGCTGGTGAGTGTTGCTCCCGAGGGACTTACCCGGGTCCTTTTTTGCCCTGGTGGTTCGGAAGCCATCGAAATGGCGGTAATGCTGGCCAAATTGTATACGGGCAAGTGGAAGACCCTCTCCTATTATGGCACTTTCCACGGGGCGGGTTTTCAGGCGGTTTCCCTGGGGGCAGATGCGCATTTTCGGGAAGGAGTTGGGCCAGTGATTCCTGGAGCCATTCACCTTGAATTGCCGGATTACTACCGGAATCCCTGGGGCTGGACGGATCAGCAACAAATCGACGACGAGTACCTGCGGCAATTGCGTGCCCAAATTGAGTTCAATCCCGAAATCGCCGCCCTGATCAGCGAACCCATTTTTTACAATTCCACCGTACCCACCCGCTACTATTGGGAACAGGTGCAAGCGCTCTGCAAAGCCCACAACATCCTGCTCATTTTTGATGAAATCTACACCGCCTTTGGCCGTACGGGCAGGATGTTCGCCAGTGAACATTTTGTAACGCCGGATATTATCGTCGTAGGAAAAGGATTTGGTGGCGGAATCATCCCTTATGCGGGCATCATTGGCCGCGAAGGGCTCAATGTATTGGAAAACAAGTCCATTGGGCATTATACGCATGAGAAAAATCCACTTTGCGCTGCGGTGGCCAAAGCGGTGATTGAAGAAGTGGAGCAAAAAGAGCTGGTCGCGCATGCGCATGAGCTGGGGGCATACTTCAAGGCTGGGTTGTTGGAGTTGCAGGCAGCGTTTCCGATCATCGGCAATGTCAGTGGCCTTGGCCTCAATCTGGCCGTGGATTTGGTGAAAGATCGCCAGACCAAAACCCGGGCCATTGAGGCCGCCAATCAATTGATGGGATTTTGTATGGAGCGGGGGATTTCGTTCAAGTTGATTCAGGGGAATATTTTGAATTTGAAGCCAGCGCTGGTGGTGACGAAGGAGGAGGTGGATTGGGTGTTGGAGGTACTGAGGGAGGGGTTAAATACTTTAGATCAATTGAGTTAATACGATTTGATTTTCAAGCAATTGGATAATCTTAGGCATGACGACCAGCGGCAGCGCCGCCAAAACGTCGATAGCTCAAGGAACGAAGATAGATTTTAAGGTACGTAGTACCGCAACTATTGCATTTTGTTCCGGTGCTTTGCACCTTAGAAGTCTTGCACGGTCTAAATGCTATCGACGTTTTGGCGGCGCTGCCGCTGGTCGGTGTTTCTTAATCTACTTAACTTTCTGCTTACCAGTTTACTTCACATCAAATGACTTTCAAAAAGAGCTTCTAATTGATTCAGGTTTGTAGGCACAGCCTTATATTTGCCTAACAAGTAATCTTTTTCAAAAGAAGCATCATTACGAATACCTTTGAATTCTACCAGAGAGTACAATTCTGTAGTACCAGTTTTATCTTTTTGCGCAAAGGATATTTGATCTCTGCGTAGCAGTTGCGAGTCCAAAAGGTTAGAATCATAAGTAATAAAAACGAGTTGAGCATTTTTTGAGTTGGCAGCGGTTGAATGAAACAATTCGACAATTCTTCGAGTAAGTTTTGGATGCATTTTTGTGTCAAATTCATCAATAATTAAAGTAGCCCCTTGCTCAAGCGCAAAAAAAACATAAGGACTAAGCGCAAAGATTTTTTTGGTTCCTTCTGCTTCATGAGTAGATAACTTAAGCGGAACTGTTTTGGTTTCATTCAGTTCTTTAATCTGCCTAATGATAAAAACATTCCCATCTTCCATTTTTACCTCACTTATGGTTGGATCTACGGCATTGAGTAATTCAGTGACTTTTTCTTGAAATCTAGGGTTTACCATTGCACTGGTTGCCACAGAGTCTTCATCACTTAATTCCGGTAAAATAGGAGTTATTTTTGCTTGAACATAATTGTATAAATCCGAAATTAGGCTAACATTATGCGTCGCCATTAATGTAAAGCAAAGTTCATTTTCCTTAACCAAAGGGGGTATTTTGGTGGGCGACTTCGTCAAATGTTTCTCTTTTGCTTCTTTTAATACAGCTTCATTAATCTCCAGATTGTCACCTTCCCGAACAAAGTAAAACCTTTCGCGTGCGCCTTTTGAATTAATAACTTTCCCAAAAAGCCATTCAGATGTAACTGCTTTACTAGTGGCCTCAAATCCATATCGAAACAACACTCCATCACAAATAAATACAATCTGGAAAAAGGTGGGCTGATTTGGAGTATCATTGCTAAACGCAAAAGGAATAATATTTTCCTCTAATACTCTCATATTTTTGACACTCTCCTCAATAATCATTCGCATTGAGCCAATCGCCCGCACCAAATTGCTCTTCCCACTCCCATTCGCCCCAAACACCGCCTTGCTCTTCAACAAGCTCAACTGTTCATCTACAACCACCACATTTTCCTCATCCAACTTAGGATATTTGGAAGAAATCTTCGCCGCCCGCATCTGCAAGGTCTGGACTTCTTTAAACGACCAAAAGTTCCCCACACTAAATTCTACCAGCATAACTCAGGTATTTGTGATTTTTTCGCAAATTACCAATTTATTTTTAAATTTTCCAGATTTTCTCCCCCACCCTACTTTTCACTTTTCACTTTTCACTTTTCACTCCCCTCATTTCATTTGCAAATCTGAAACATATCCATTACTTTTACTTTTGCAAAACAAATCCACCATGCACCGCATCCACCTCGGCGAATTTGAAGAACTCGTTTTATTGCTTGTAGCCGTACTCCATGGCAATGCCTACGGCGTATCCGTAATGGAGGAAATTGAACAACAAACCGGGCGTTCGGTCAACATCAGTGCAGTGCACGCCGCCATGCGCCGCCTGGAGGAAAAAGGCTACCTGCGTTCAGAATGGAGTGAAGCCACCACCCAACGCGGGGGCCGCCGCAAACGCCTTTTTGACATCACCCAGGCTGGGCGGGCCGCGCTGGAACAATCGCGCGATACCTACCTGAAACTCTGGGATCAAATCCCCGGTTTTGCGCCCAAAACCAACATGGCATGAGTGCAGCCAAGCCACCACGGCCGCCGCGTTGGGCCGACCGCTTTTTGGAGTGGTACTGCCAGCCTGAGTTGCTGGAGGAAATCCAGGGCGATGCTTATGAATTATTTGATGTACGCTGTGAAGGAAAAGGGCCAAAAGCGGCCCGCCGCGCCTTTGTGTGGGATGTCTTGCGTTCTTTCCGACTGTCTACCATTCGCAAAATCACCATTCAATTTTCACCCGACATGTACAAAAGCAATTTCAAAATCGCCTGGCGCAACATGGCCAAGCACAAAATGTATTCCAGCATCAAAATCGGCGGCTTTGCCATAGGGATTGCTGCTTGTTTGTTGATCGCCTTGTTCATCCTTGACGAACTCAGTTACGACCGCCATTACCCCGAAACCGGGCGCATTTACCGCGTGATCGGCGAGATGACCGAGGGCGAATTTGCAGGTAAAGGCGTGGATTTTCCAGCCCCTTTTGCCAAAGCCTTGAAGGATGAATTTCCGGAGTTTGAAAAGGTTGCCCGCATCAACCCGAACAGCCTTTTTACCGGAGGGGGCAATCCCATCCGCCGCGCCGAGTCCAACCAAAACACCTACGAAGAAGGTTTCACGTTTGCCGATCAGGAACTGTTGGACATCCTGCAAATCCCGATGGTTTACGGCGATCCCAAACACGCCCTGGACGAGCCCAATACCATCGTCATCACCAAACGGAAAGCCGACAAATATTTCCCCAATGAAAACCCGGTGGGCAAAACCATCATTGCCAACAATAATACAGATAAGCCGGTTAAAATTGGTGGAGTGATCGCGGATTTTCCACCTAACTCCCACCTCCAATACGATTTTTTGATCACCATGAAAGGCGTCGAGTTTTTCCCTGGTGAAGGAAACAATTGGGAGGCCAGCAATTACCATACTTACGTGTTGCTTCGTCCGGGAACAGACCTTGCCAAACTGGAGCAAAAGTTGATGCCGATCATTGTTGACAAGTACCTGGGTGCCAATCTTTCCAAAGCCGAGGTAGAGCAGGTGAAACGTACGGGAAGAATCTACCTACAAGCTGTCCCAGACATTCACTTACATTCCGCCGACATCCACGACGGCATGAGTCATGGCGACATCCGCTTCGTCTGGCTCTTTGGGGCCATTGCGGCCTTTATTTTGCTGATTGCGGTCATTAATTTTATCAACTTGTCTACGGCCCGTTCGGCCAATCGGGCCAAAGAGGTAGGTCTGCGCAAAACGGTGGGTTCTACCCGGGGATATTTGATTGCACAATTTTTGAGTGAGTCCTTGCTGTTCAGCGCCTTTTCTTTTTTGTTGGGCCTGCTTTTGGCTTGGGTGCTCCTCCCCTACTTCATTCAGCTTTCTGGCAAATCCTTGCAATTGCCCTGGTTCAGCTGGTGGTTTTTGCCCAGTATTGCCGCCTCGACCATTTTGGTGGGTTTATTGGCGGGCATCTATCCGGCCTTTTACCTTTCTTCTTTCAAACCCATCCAGGTGCTCAAGGGCAAATTGAGCAAAGGCAGCAAAAACAGCGGTTTGCGCAGTGCTTTGGTCGTTTTTCAGTTCACCACCTCCATCGTGCTGATTATCGGCACTTTGGTCGTAACCCGCCAAATGAATTTTATCCTGAACAAAAAACTGGGTTTTGAAAAAGATCAGGTGTTGCTGTTGCAAGGCACCCAAACCCTGGGGGATAAACTCCCGACCCTGAAAAAACAATTGCAGCAATTGCCTGCGGTGGACGCGGTAACGGTGAGTGATTATCTGCCCATCAATGGGGCAAAAAGAAATGGTACAGAAATGTGGGATGCCAAAAAAGAGCAGCAAGGCAATTCATTCGCCTCCCAAATCTGGCAAATTGACTACGATTACCTCCATACCATGGGGATGAAAATTGTCGCAGGCAGGGATTTTACGGAAGGTATGCGTAGCGATTCCCAGGGCGTGATCATTAACCAGGCCTTGGCCAAAAAGCTCAATTTTACTCAGCCCCTAGGCGAACGCATCACCAATGGCTATCAGAAATTAACCATCATCGGGGTGGTGGAAGATTTTCATTTTGAATCCATGCGTGAAAACATCGAGGGAATATGCCTGGTATTGGGCAATAGCCCGAACATGGTGGCGGTAAAACTACACAGTGACAACCTGCAAAAAGCGGTGCAAGACATTAGCGCTACCTGGAAAAGCATCGCCCCCAGCCAACCCATTCGCTATACCTTCCTCGACGATAGTTTTGCCCAAATGTACAATGACGTCAAGCGGATCGGGCGCATTTGTACCAATTTTGCGCTGCTGGCCATCATTGTCGCCTGCCTGGGCTTGTTTGCCCTGTCTACTTATCTGGCCGAACAACGCAGCAAAGAAATCGGAATTCGCAAGGTATTGGGGGCATCAGTGGGCAGTATTTTGGGGATGCTGCTGCAAAATTTCCTCAAACTGGTGCTCATCGCTTTGGTGATCGCGGCACCCTTGGCCTGGTACTTGATGCAGGAATGGCTCAAGGATTTTGCGTACCGCTACCAAATTCGTTGGGATGTGTTTGTGTTGGCGGGAGTCGCAGTGAGTTTGTTGGCGGTGCTCACGATTGGGTTTCAGGCTTTGCGCAGTGCCTTGAGCAACCCGCTGGATGCCTTGCGGAGTGAGTAATGATTAGATAGATGCACGATCTAGAACCCCTCTCCGAAAGTTTCAGACTTTCGGAGAGCTTAAGCCGTGTTGCGTTGCTCGACCTCCCCGAGGGTTTGAAACCTTCGGGGAGGGGTTCTAGATTTGTGCACAAATCCTTGATTTTAAACTCACCTCAAACCGAATAGAGCTTTGTGCCTTTGTGACAAAAACAATATCAAAGTCTAATCTTCCACCCCAAATCCACATTGATCAAATGTTCATACTTGAAAATCGGATCAGTGTCCTAGAGCGCCAAATAAAATTTACCCTTTTGCACAATAATATACCAAAAGCTTATATCTTTATCCCCGTGCAGTCTTTCACTTCTCATTGTGCTGGCAAATAGATAGACAAAACTTACACACAACTGCATTCAATCCCTAGGTTTGTTTACCTGCATCTCAACAAGAGCTTAGCCGCCAGGTGAGTGGCTTCACACCTACTCGCCAGCACGACTCAAATACATGTCTATCATTTAAAACAGTAGTAGTATGCTCAAGTATTACCTCACTAGTACACCTGTCTTGCTGCGCAAGATGTTGGGTGTTTTTTTATTGATTACTGGCTTTTGGGCCACTGCTTTCGCTCAGCAACGGGTGAGTGGAAAAGTGCTCGATGCCGATGGTACTGCCCTACCCGGTGTGAGTATCCTGATTCAAGGAACAGAGAAAGGAACTGTCACGGGTATTGAAGGGGAATTCAGCCTGGATGTGCCTGCTGATGCGGTGCTCGAGTTCAATTTTTTGGGTTACCTCAAGCAAGTTGTTGTGGTCAAAAATCGTACCGCTATCAACGTAACGATGGAAGCCGACAGCAAAGTTTTGGACGAGTTTGTAGTAACCGGGATGGGACTCAAAACCAAAAAGGACGCATTAGGCTATTCTACAACTACGGTTTCCGGAAAGGAGATTGTGGAATCTCAGCGCGACAACTGGTTCAACTCTCTGGCAGCCAGAATTCCTGGTGCTAGCGTGGGGAGTACCTCAGGGATGGCTGGTTCCTCGAGTTTGATCAACCTGCGGGGAACGTCCTCGTTGTTTGGTTCCAACCAGCCACTGATTGTTGTGGATGGCGTATTGGTGGACAATTCTACCTTCAACCAGGGCGCTTTGGTCAGTGATCGCCCCAACCGCGACAACGACTACACCAACCGGGCTGCGGACATCAATCCCAACGATATTGAAAGCATTACTGTGCTCAAAGGCCCAGAAGCAGCTGCCATTTACGGCGCAAATGCTGGGAATGGTGCCATTGTGATCACCACCAAAAAGGGCCAGATTGGTCGCGGAAGGGTGAGTTATGACAATGCCTTTCGGGTAGAACAAGTTTACCGGATTCCAGAAACACAGTCTGTTTTTGGACAAGGCAATAATGGCATTACTGACCTGAACACCCGCCGGACATTCGGCCCAGCCTATGGCTCGGAAGTTCAATTGTACAACAACAGCGACAATTTTTTCCGCCAAGGTTTTTCTCAGCGCCACAACATGGTTTTTGAAGGGGGTAGCAAAGACGTAACCTATCGCTGGTCCAACTCTTTCCAGGACTACAAAGGGGTAATCCCCGGCAATAGCCTGCAAAATTTCTCTTCACGCCTGGTGGGAAGTGTACAACTTTCCCCCAAAGTACGTACTGAGACCAACTTTGCTTACATCAACTCGGTCAACGATAAAGTATTCCGTGGAGCGAATGGGGTACTGCTCAACCTGCTTTCTTGGCCAGCCAACGACGACATCAGACAATACGAAACCGCTGCGGGAACCCGCCGCCGTTTGTTGTCCAGTGCAACTGAATTGGACAACCCTCTGTTCAATGCCGACCGCAACTTCAACCAAGACCAAACCAACCGTTTTCAAGGAAGCATCAACCTGATTCTTGATCCAGTAAAATGGTTGAACATGCGGGCTACTTTGGGTACCGACCGTTATACTCAATCGGGGGTAACCGTCGAACACCCTGAATCCAATGCTGGTCTTACTTCAAATGGTCAACTTGAGTCCTATATCTCGATCAACCGCTTGGACAATGCCAACTTTACCGCTCGGGCCAACAAAAAAGTGGGCAAATTAGGCGCTTCATTGTTGATTGGAACTCAAATTGTTTCCAGCCGCAACGATGTTACTTCTCAACGTGGCCAGAAGTTTTTTGACCCTGATTTTTACAACATCAACAACACCGATCCAACGACCCATCGTGCCAAAAGCCAAATTACCCGCAAACACCTCATTGGCGTTTTTGCGCAAGCTGAAATCAATTATGATGAGTTGGTTTACCTTACTGCCACTGGTAGAAATGACTGGACTTCAACGCTGCCTCCAGAAAATCGCTCTTATTTCTTCCCTTCGATGGGTTTGAGCTTTTTGGCGTCTAAATTGATTCCAGAAAACAATGTCCTGACTTACTTAAAATTGCGCGCCTCTTATGCTGAGGTAGCCAAAGATGCACCACCGCACCGCATTGGTTCTATTCTGGAGCCTCGCTTGACCACGGGTGGTGGCTACTCATACGGCTTCTTTGGTGGCAACCCCAACCTGAAACCAGAATATGTAGTAGCACGAGAGGTTGGTTTTGAAGCACGCTTCTTCAAAGATCGGGTAACCCTCGATTTTGCTCACTTCTTCCGTACTTCTTACAATCAGATTTCTCCACCCCGTACCAGCTACGGAACAGGTTTTGTACTGAGCTACATCAACAGTGGTACCCTAAGCAACTGGGGTTACGAAGCATCTTTGGGCATCATTCCAGTGAAAACGCCAAACCTAACTTGGTCAGTTAACTTCAACTTTACCCGTTTGGATAGCCGTGCGGATCGCTTGCCGCTGGACCTTCCCGAGTACTACGTGTCTGACTCCTGGTTGTTTGGCAACGTAAGAAACAGTTTGTTCAAAGGTGGTCCGCTGACAACCTTTGGTGCTGTAGATTATCTGCGCAACACAAAGGGGGACATTTTGATCAACCCTGGCACTGGTTTGCCAGAATTGAATGGAGCCAACTTTACTGCAGTAGGTGATCGGAATCCAGATTTCGCTTTGGGCATCTACAACACTTTTGTCTACAAAGATTTCAGCTTTAGTTTCCTCTTCGACATTCGTAGAGGTGGAGACGTATTCAACGGTAATGCTGCGTTTTTGTACAGCAGTGGATACTCTAATCGCTTACTCGACCGTACTCAGCCCTACGTATTTAAAGGAGTGATGCGTGATGGACGTGAAAACAGCGACAACCCAACGCCCAATACGCTGGCAATTGTTCCTCAATACCAAACCGGATTCTTTGGTGCATTATCCGATGCTGACTTTATTCAATAGTCCGCGCAGTTTATTCGGACAGGATTTGAAAGAATAAAAAAAGGTCGTAATGTTAGAGTATGTTTAAATTTCTGTTAGCAGAAATTTAAGGATTTGGCAAAAGAGAATCGG